>NZ_MEBP01000054.1:0-12896 GCF_001722075.1 Salinivibrio sp. SS2
TCCTTCAGACCCTGCCGTTGGCCAGCAACGCCCTTGCGAGTCGGATTATCTTCCCCTCAGTCGGGGCGATTCAGGTTTCTTTCAACCTGACGGGTTTGCCAGCTTCGCTGGGCAAACAAAAAAGCGAGCCTTGAGGCTCGCCTGATATCCGAGGTGGTGCGACAGTTAGGCCATTGCCATGGCTTGTTGTGCGATCACCAGCTCTTCGTTGGTTGGGATCACCAATGCAAGCGGCGACGCTTGGGTAGTGATTTGCCCTGCGGCACCAAAACGCGCGGCGGCGTTGGCATCGGCATCCGCTTGGTAGCCGAAAATGGCCAGCTCTTTGAGGATCATTTCACGGACTGGCAGTGAGTTTTCGCCAATTCCGCCTGTGAAAACAATCGCATCCAGACGGGATAATGGCACCATGTAACTTGCGATGAATTTTGCAACGCGATAAGCGAACATTTCTAGCGCCAATTGGGCGCCTTTATGGCCCTGCTCTGCCGCCTCGACCAAGCCTCGGCAATCGTTCGTTAACTCCGAAACACCAAGTAAGCCTGCTTTATCGATCAGCTCATGGTGGATTTGATCCATGCTGAGCCCTTTTTTCGATAAAAACTCTAGAATAGATGGGTCGATATCACCACAGCGTGTGCCCATCATCAAACCGGCTAAAGGCGTAAAGCCCATGCTGGTATCGACACTTTGACCGTCTTTGACCGCACACAAAGAGGCACCGTTACCAAGGTGAACAGTGATGACGTTGGTTTGTTCAGGCGCTTGGTTAAGCCATTTTGCCGCTTCACGACTTACGTAGTAATGGCTAGTGCCGTGGAAGCCATAGCGGCGAATACCGTAATCGTTGTAGAGCTGACGAGAAATCGCGTAATGGTAAGCTTTTTCTGGCATCGTTTGATGGAATGCCGTATCGAAAACCGCCACTTGTGGCAAGCTTGGGAAGGCTTTGCGTGCCGCTTTAATGCCCACCACATGTGCTGGGTTATGCAGTGGCGCCAAGGCTTTTAGCGCATCAATTTGCGCCAGTACAGCATCGTCAATCAAGGTAGCTTGACTGAAGGTTTCACCGCCATGTACCACACGGTGGCCAACAGCCTGCAGTTTATCACTCAATTGGTTGCTTTCGATAAGGCCCACAATGATATCCATGGCCTCTTGGTGGTGGTTGCTTCCTGCACTTAAGGTTTTCTCGGTTTTTTCACCGTCGACTTTCCAGCTCATCCGCGCGTCATCGCGCCCAAAGCATTCTCCAGCGCCGGAAATCACAGCATCGCCAGTTTGCGCATCCATCAGGGCAAACTTTAACGACGAGCTACCTGAATTAATAACGAGTACCAGTGCATCACTCATAGGGTTACCTTATTGGCAGAAATTGAATCGCGGCATCACGCCGCCTTTCCCATTATTAAAATATTTTTTAATAATTCAACTGTTGTGATAGTGATAGCACAGTTACCCAGCAATTTACTGCGTAAGATCAAGCTAAGTGCGTATCGGGTGCGCAAATCCCAACGCGTCGCTATCACTGACCATAAGCGTAGATACAAAATGGCGCCACATGGGCGCCACTCTTCGGGCTAGCTACCAATGCCGAGGTAGGTATTGACCACGGTGAAATAAATCCACATCCCGGAAATATCTACCACAGACGCAAGCACCGGGCTAACCAATACCGCAGGATCAAGATGACATGCACGCGCCACAATCGGCAGTAATCCGCCAAGCGTTGTGGAGATGGTCACCTGAATAAACAGGGCCAACGCAATGGCAACCGCAATATCGTGCAGTGCAAACGCGCCTACCGTCGCGTTGTGGTTGAACATTAAAATCCTCACCATCATGACTGCAGCAATCGCCACACCAATAAATACCGCGACGCGGGCCTCTTTCCACATCACTTGGAGCCACTGACGTTTGCGAAGCTCTCCCGTTGCAAGCGCCCTCACTACCAAGGTTGCCGCTTGGGAGCCGGTATTGCCTCCAGCCGCCGCAATCACCGGCATATACACAGCCAACAGAACAAGCTGACTTAAGGTATCTTCGTACTGAGCAATGATCATCCCAGAAACGATACCAAGCAGCGCCAGTCCGACAATCCAGCCAATCCGCTGCTTAACGTGCGCAAACACGCCAGTAGAGAGGTAGCTTTTCGCTGGTTCCGCTTCCGAGTGAATAAAGCCTAAATGGTTGGCATATTCACGGGCTTCGCGGTCAAATCCCTGCGCATCCAGCGCATTAAGCAAATGCTGTACATGAGCCACCGAGCAGTGATGCAAAATGCCCATTGATTCCTCAATCGGCATCACGGTAAGCAGCTCGACTTGCTTGTCGATATCGTATTGTAAAAACGCATTACGTGCCGCCACGATTTCTGCAGTGGAAAACGCAGTAGCATAGTCAAAAGTGTTGTTCATTACCGTCATGGCGAATCTCCCGATTGGCAACAGGTAACGACCATCAACAACGAACCTCACGCTGAAAGGGCGTGATTAAGCGTTACATCGAGAAAGGAGAAAAACAGAGCGTGAAAACCAGCTGCGACTGCGCTGGTAAAAGGAAGGATCACAATACCAACGGCAGCTATTTTTCTCCGTATCGACTAGGAGGATGGTCGGTATTGTTCATAGTTATCTCCAAAAAAGGTCTGGTGCTGTAAAAGCGTGGCGAGTTTATCAAAAGGCATCGCGCCTGTCTGTCAAATTTTGGTAAGCGAATGGCGTGATATCGTCGCGTTATGTCAATTATTATGCAGGCTCAACGGACCGATGCCGCTTACTGCCGGCACATCAATAAACTGGCGCCTAGCAGCTGTGAAAAAGCAACGGTCAGATCAGTATTCATCTGCTTTTCACAATCTGTCTGCAATTTACGTAAACAGCGAAAGGCGACGCCATTGTCGGCTTTGCCACTGATCAGTAAGTAGAAACACAATCGTAAAATCGCTTTGAACTCACCATCGGCATGCATCGCCTGCATCCAACTTTGCATTAACTGGTTAACAGTTCCCTCCGTCTCAAGCGTACCCATCAAACTATCGAGCAGTACAGGTTCGAGCGCAGCCATAAAATCTTGTTTGCGCGGAAAGTGATGACTGATCCCAGTACGAGATACCCCCGTCGCTTCACTGAGGGTGGTATACGACATGCCCTCGTAGCCCAACGTCAGGAGTTGCTGCTTCGCGGCATCAAGAATGGTCTCGATCGTCTGTTGTGTTTGGGCCTTACTGCGTTTTGGCATGTGTAATGTGTTCTCCCCAGTCTCCGTCAGCATGGCGGGCAGTCATCGTCTGCATGTTGCAATAGATTGGCAGGCAACGCATTTGCGCCACGGCTCGCCATAAAGATAGTACAGAGTGCAATAGAAAGCCTGACACGAAACACACCAAAGACTCGCTGAAGCGGATCAAAGTTCTGCTAATACCTTGATAGATAAGTGTGAAAACAGCCCAAAAAATGAGGACTTATTGGTGTAAATAGTGCCGACAGTCATAATTTGAACACATGTTTAAACAATTGCCTTGCGTAAATACAGGCAGGGTCAGTAAGTTAACATTATTATAACAGTTAGACGTATGAATCACGTTGCGACAACGAGGAAGTCCAATGTCACACATCAAACCACACGATCAGATTTTACGCTGGGCCGACGAACGCCCTAACCACGTATTTTTACGCCAAATTCGCGATCGCCGCTTCGTGGATTACACCTTTGCAGACGTCGCTGATCAGGCGATGCGTATGGTCACAGCATTACGTGACATGGGCTTGCAACCCGGTGACAAGGTGGCGCTAATTTCTAAAAACTGTGCGGAATGGTTTATTGCCGATCTGGCGATGATGATGGGCAGTTACATCAGCGTGCCCATTTTTCCAACGGCCGGCAGCGACACCATTGAGCACGTGGTCACGCACAGTGAATCTAAGGCCATGTTTGTCGGCAAACTGGATGACACTAAAGCGCTAAAAGCGTCGTTACAGACGCTATCACACATTAAGACCATCGCATTTCCATATCCTACGGTGGATTGCCATTATGACTGGCAGGAGTTAGTTGCAAGTCACGAACCCACCGAAGAGCGTCCGGTCCATCTCGATAATGATGTGATGTCACTGGTGTATACCTCTGGCACCTCTGGGCTCCCCAAAGGCGCCATTCTGAGCTACGGCGGCTATTGTTGGTCCGCACAACGCCTGATTGACCATATTGGTATCGAGCCGGACGATCGCTTGTTCTCGTATCTGCCATTGGCCCATATCACAGAGCGCGTGTACATCATGGGGTCGGCCATTATGGGTGGGATCCCAACCGCGTTCCCAGAGTCGCTCGATACCTTTATTGAAGATGTCAAAATGCATCGCCCAACGCTTTTCATTTCGGTACCGCGACTGTGGACGTTGTTCCAACAGCGCATTCAAGAGAAATTGCCAGATGCACGTCTTAATCTGCTGCTGAGCATTCCTCTTGTCGGTAGTCTGGTTAAAAAGAAAATAGCGAAGAACCTTGGTCTTGATCAAGCGCGCGTATTGGGCTGTGGCTCAGCACCCGTTGCCCCAGCACTATTGCGCTGGTATGAGAAGCTGGGCCTACATATCACCGAAGCCTGGGGAATGACCGAAAGCTACGCATACAGCACACTCAACTATCCATTTAGGGCCGACAAAATTGGCACCGTCGGCAATGCAGGACCCGGCGTTGAAATCAAGATAGCCGATGATCAGGAGATCTTAGTCAAAAGTCAGGGCCTATTTAGTGGCTATTACAAAAATGAAGAAGCCACAGCCGAAACCTTGGTGGATGGTTGGCTACACACGGGGGATTTAGGCGAACTCGATAGTGAAGGCTACCTGAGTATCTCAGGGCGTAAAAACGATACGTTCAAAACTGCGAAAGGCAAATTTGTTGCCCCAGTGGCGATTGAAAAACGCTTATTTGAGCTGTCTAACGCTGAGATGCTCTGTGTGATCGGCTCTGGCATGCCTGCGCCTATTTTGCTTGCCCTGCCTCACCACTTCCCACACTTTGATCGAGCCCGCTATGAGCGCCGCGTGAAAAAGGTGATTGATACCATCAACAGCGAGCTGGAATCCCACCAGCAAATCAAAGGTGTGTTGATGATCAAAGAGCCTTGGAGCATTGAGAACGGAAAACTTACGCCAACACTTAAAATTCGCCGCCATAAGCTGGAGCAAGAGTACCACGAGGTTGGCGCGAACTGGCCAAAAGGCACCTTAGTCCAATGGGAAGAAGACTGGGTCTAGCGCATTCTACCAAGATGTCCTGACATTCACCCACGATTGGCGTACGCTGATGGTGGGTGATTTTTTATTCGCCACCTATTGCTGACAATGTGATTGCTGACAATGATGCATCGTGCTTCAAACTCCTGCAAAACCTGACCTATCTCAATGTGCCACAATCAAGACTCTGCTAAAGATCAGCATGACATCTTTATTGCAGGCGATAAGCCTATTTTGACGCCTGCAGCTTTATCTCGTAGGGGACTACCATGAAAGAGAATCAAACTGACGCATGTGACGCGTGCGGTGTAAGCGCGGAAATTGGTTATATTATCTCAGAAGGAGATGAAGTCGCGGAAGTGACGATTCATGCCGACAGCGTCGAGGCAATGCAGACGCGCTTTGAGCAGTACCTTTCGCTCGCACAAAGTATTAACCCTGCCGTCAAGCACGACTTTAACGCCGAGCAAATTAGCGGCGACAGTGCACATATCAAAATGCAATTTGAATGCAGCGCTGAAAAGCTTATCTTTGAGCTACGCAGCCGCGGCCTCAACAACGCCTAATCGCTATTATACAGGGTGTGTCATCACACCCTGTATTTGCTTGCTGACGACGGAATTAAAGACGCAGGCTTTGCCAAGCCTCGCACATTTCACGAAACGTGGTCGCATCGCCTTCAGGGCGGTCTGGGTGCCACTTCAACGCCATTTTACGCCACTGTCGACGGATCTCATGCTCACTAGCGTGCTCATCCAACCCAAGTACGGTTAGCGCTTTTTTGCGCTCCAGCATGGTTTCGCCCGGTGCATCATTACCAATATGGCGTTGATAATGCTTCCAAAACGAAGATAGCAGCTCTTTGACATCGTCTCGGCTAGCGTCGTAGTTGTTCCAATCCATGTAATATTCACGGAGTGGATCTTGATAATCGATTTCGTTTGCCACAAAACCATTACCGCCAACACGCCACTGCAATTGAATGTCCATTGACTCCACCTGCAACCACTGCTGAGGTAGCAACATCTCTTGCAGTTGGTATAGCGCATTCATTATCAAAAAATTGCGCTTAAACAGATCAAGATGCGGGTCAGCATCCAGCTCTGCCATGATGGTGTTTTTTTGCAACTCACTGAGAAGGTGGTGCACTTTCCAGCTTTGTCGCGTAGATTCCAAGATACTGAGTATTGGCCAAATCAGGGGGTTGTCTATTTCATCCCGTTTTTCAGCAAGCATGACGTTCATCCTCTGTCACTGGCCAGCTACCTTGAACCGGCACATCTGGTATTTTCGGTCGTTTAACAACCTTACTAAGGTATAAACCAAATTTGGTCACTTTGTCGCCATTATTAGCAAAAAGCAGCTTGTTCATCCGTATGCCATACTTTTTGTATCGCACAACGTCAAAAAAGCGCCTGATATTGCCGCTTAATTATTAAGCATATCTAGTGCCAACTTAATTTCTCATTGTAGATAACTCGTCGTGGCGCAGAGATTAGACACCTTGACTCGCATTAAAGACACGCACCATCTATTATTGTTTAAACACCTTTATTTCATTGATATTTAAATCTATGACTCATTCCGCCTCCCAATGCGATGCCTGCAAAAACAAAAAACCGCTCCCTTTTGCCTTTTCAATGGCCTTTCAGCCCATTGTTCAATTATCCACTGGGCGTGTGTTCGCATACGAAGCGCTGGTACGAGGCATGGATGGCAGCGGTGCGGGCAGTGTTTTTAAACATGTAAACGCCGACAATCAGTATCAATTTGATCAGACCTGCCGTATCAAAGCGGTGGCATTAGCGGCAAAGCTCGAGATCCCCTGCTTTTTGAGCATTAACTTTATGCCTAATGCTGTTTACGAGCCCGAACGTTGTATTCAAACCACCCTTAAAGCCGCGCGCGAACACCAGTTTCCGCTCGATCGCATCTTGTTTGAGTTTACCGAAGGGGAAGAAGTGCTTGATTATGATCATATTCAACGCATTATTCGCTATTACCGCTCGCAAGGCTTTATTACCGCCATTGATGATTTCGGCGCCGGTTACTCTGGCTTAACGGCACTGGCTAATATTGATACCAATATTATTAAAATCGATATGGCGCTGGTGAGAGATATTGATACTGACCCAGTGAAACAGGCGATTGTTCGCCACAGTGTGGCAATGTGTGAGGAGCTAGGGCGTCAAATTATTGCCGAAGGGATAGAGACGGAGAAAGAATTACGTTGCTTGCATGATTTAGGCATCGACTTCTTCCAAGGGTATTATATTGCCAAGCCTGAATTCGAAGCATTACCCGCCATAAATCAAGCATCTGGCCTCGACATTTTTCACCGTCAATAATCCGACTATCGAGCCAGCAGTCTGTTGCTGGCTTATTTTAACTGCCTCACAGGGTCAATTGATAATCTTTCTCACTTTGACGCGTTCACGGTATAGTAAACCGATTATTTGATTCGAAAGGTATTCTTATGACTTGCAGTGACCAAGGCATGCCAGCGCATGGCCTCACTCGACGTCGCTTTCTCCAATCTTCCGCTGCTTTCGCTGCGTTGTCCGCCCTTCCTGCTTGTTCGCTGGTATCCGCATCACGAGATAATGGCATGTGGGAATATCACTTAAGCGCTGAGCCAAGCACAGCATCTTTAGTGCCCGGCCATCAAACGGATGTATTGGCATTTAACGACAAGATCCCTGCGCCCACGATTCGCTGCCGTCAGGGCGAGCCCGTGACAATTCACTTTACCAATAACCTTAATGAACCCACCACCATTCATTGGCATGGACTCCGTATTCCGATTGAAATGGACGGTGTACCCTTTTTATCCCAACCCCCTATTCAGCCGGGCGAAACCTTTACTTATCGCTTTACACCGCCTGACGCTGGCACCTTTTGGTATCACCCTCACATGAACTCTGTGGTGCAATTGGGCAAAGGCTTGGTAGGCACCATTGTGGTGGAAGAAGCGTCGCCGGTCGCGTTTGACGAAGAGCATGTACTCATGCTCAAACATTGGCACCTCGACCCCCAAGGGCAATGGAAAGATCTCGCCATTCCTCGTTACAGCGCCCGAATGGGAACGCCGGGTGAATGGGGCACGGTGAATGGTGTTCATCAACCTAAGTATGAACTACAAGAAAATGCCACCACTCGCCTGCGTTTAGCCAACGTCGATAATACCCTGACTTATCCTATTCAAGTCCGCGGTGCGGACGCTTGGATTGTTGCCATTGACGGTAATCCGATCGCGACGCCTCGACGACTCGAAGAGCACAAGATCGCGCCCGGTATGCGACTCGATATTGGTTTGGTCGCCCCCAAAGCCGGAACCAATGTTGAGATCATGTACATGAAAGGCCGCTTTCCTTTCCTACTGGCTAGCTTTACCACAACGCCATCCACCTTGGTCGAAAAACCTTTGCCCGCCCTGCCACTTAATCCAGTGGCCACTCCTGACTTGGCGAATGCGGAAACGCGACACTTTGTCTTTGAATGGGCCGGCGCAATCACACCCGCCGATAAGCAAGGCAAAGGGAAGCACGAATTTTGGCTGATGAACAAACGCGCATGGGAGGGAATGAGCAAAGGCAACATTCCCGAACCGATCGCAACGCTCGAACGGGGCAAAACCTATATTTTCGATTTAAAGAATGTCACTCAGTACCACCACCCAATCCATTTACATGGTCATACCTTTACCGTGCTGGAAATGGACGGTAAACCCGTGACACCTTTCCATACCGATACCGTGCTATTGGGTAAAAATGGCCACGCCAAGGCAGCCTTTGTGGCCGATAACCCTGGCCGGTGGATGTACCATTGTCATGTCATTGAGCACATGAAAACCGGTCTAATGGGGTTTGTTGAAGTGGTGTAGCGATAAACATCACGTGCACAATAAAACGGCGAGCCTACCTGCTCGCCGTTCCTCTTTAGCGCTCCTGTTTAAAGATAGCGCCGTTATGTGCTGGGTTTGTCGGTTTTGAATCGGTTTACCAACTCTGAGAGTTCGGTCGCCACCATACGTAACTCGGCCGCCGTTGCGTTAGTTTGTTCCGCGGTTTCAGCAGCACTATTCGCACCATCCAATACGTTGGTCACATTCTGATTAATGTCTTCCGATACCGAGTGCTGTTCTTCTGTTGCGGTGGCAATTTGCGCGGCCATATCATGGATCTGCCCCACCAACTCTTGAATAGTACCAAATACACTCAGGGCTTCTTCGGTGGCCTCTGTGGTCGTCTGCGAGTGTTCCACACTGCCCTGTAGCTTTTCTGACAGCTGGCTAGTCCGTTGAGTCAAGGCTTGTAACAACTCGTCAATTTCTTCGGTCGATTTGGTGGTCTTTTGCGACAGCACCCGAACCTCATCCGCCACTACGGCAAATCCTCGCCCATGCTCCCCCGCACGTGCAGACTCTATCGCCGCATTCAGCGCCAAAAGGTTGGTTTGCTCGGCAATACCACGAATGGTATCCAGCATAGCGGTGATATTGTCGTTTTCTTTTGTAAGCTCAGCCATGGCGCTATCCGCTTCGTTGAGCGTGGTCGCCATTTCTTGCACTGCTGCGCGCGTGTTATTCATCAAGGCCATGCCGCGATCAACTTCTGATTGGCATTGCTGCGCCGAATCGGCCGTCTGATTACAGTTTTGCGATACCTCATTGGCCGTCGCGACCATTTGATGGAACGCGGTCGCAATCTGCTCGAGCCCTGAGCGCTGCTGATGACTCGCACCATCCAGCTGCTCAGCAAACTGGGTGGTATGATCGGCATGAGATGTAAGTTTCAGCGAGCGATCTTTAATGCCAATAATCAGCTCTTGGATCACATCCACAAACTGGTTAAAGGCAGTGGCGGTCGTGCCTAGCTCATCTTTGCTGGTTACCGGCAAACGTTTAGTTAAGTCACCTTCACCACTTGCCGCATCACTGAGCCCATCACTCACCGCTACGATCGAGGCAGAGATACGGTTAACCATAAAGAAGCCCAGCACCCCGAAAATAACCACTAAAAGCACGCCAATCGAGATAATCACGGTTTGCAGTTGATTAACCTGCCCTAACACTTCTTGCTGCGGCACAATACCAATTAAACGCCAGCCGCTATCGGGCGCTTGATACTGGTTAACAAAATAAGACTCACCATCAAATGACACCGCCTTGAGCGCACGGCTCAGCGATTGACCGCTGTAGACGCTATTCACACTATCCACGGATTCAAAGTTGTTATCTGGGTTATTGGGATCGGCCAAGACGGTGCCGGTATCTTCCACCAGCACAATGTAACCTGACTGGCCGAGCGTGACCTCGCCAAGCATATTGGTCAATGCCTCCAAGGTAACATCAACACCCACCACCCCGGTTAACCCATCTTGCGCGGGAAACTCCATCACATAATCCAGTAAAGGTGCGCCCGATGTAATATCTTGGTATGCCGGCACGCGCACAGGGTTATTACCACTTCCTAATCCGGTTTGATACCAAGGGCGCTGCCGAGGATCGTAATCGCCAGACTCCCCCTGCGGCCATTGAATGTAGCCGCCATCGCTTAAGCCCAAAAAGACATAGGCGAAATCATCGCGCGAGTTGCCCATTGCATCCAATAATTTAAACGCACGGGCTTCGACCGGACTATTCTGAAGCGATGTCATTGGCTTTGACGGGCCCATGTATTTGGCGACACTGCCATCAAGCTCTTGCAACGCTTGGCTATTGGCTAACATTTTCGCGTTGGCAGACAGGCCTTGTAGATAGAACTTAAACGCATTACCAATGTGCTGCATTTCTTTGTATGAGCTTTGTTCGTAGCTGATTAGGGTACTTGTTCGAAACTTATACAAGGCAACGACACTAATAATCAGGGTCGGCAGTACCACCCCTGTCAACACAATGGCTAAAATGCGTTTTTTAATACTCATAACTGACCCCCGTCAGTGACTACCTACCGTTCAGCATTAACATGTCAACTATCAATAGTGACTTATTGAGACTAGAACAGGCATTTTCAGCCAGCCATAAAAAAGCGGATTTAACGGCGCTGGCAAATCGAAACCAACAGAGAGAGAAAGATTTCTAGGCAATTAATTATAAATCATGGACACGGATTGCATCCTACACACAAAGCAAATACATTAGTCAAAGCTAAAATAAAAGGTGGGACTATGACCAAGAAAAACTATCAAGAAATCAATGAGCAACAATTGGCGTTAAATAAACAATTTAAAGCAAACAGCAGTGAGACTCTGGCGGCATTTGGTCAGCTTCATCGTGCCGCAATGGCAGAAGGCGACCTTGATGTAAAAACCAAAGAGTTGATTGCACTAGGGATTGGTATTGCCGCGCGTTGCGATGGCTGTATCGGCGCACATGTTGCCGCCGCATTAAAGCACGGTGCGACCAAGCAAGAATGTGTAGAGGCGATCAACGTTGCCATTTTAATGGGCGGCGGCCCGTCGTTGATTTATGGTGCGCAAGCCCTAGAGGCGGTTGAGCAGCTTAGCAATTGCTAGTTTATTTATATAGTCAAAGGCCGAGTTATTGAGGTATCGGCCTTCTCAATAAGTCTCGTCAGTGCTACCACAAATAGCATCTCTATGAATACAAGGACAGCGAGTTGCGGTTTATCCCCATGGGCACGGGGAAGTATCCCTAAGGCAAAAGAACCTATGTAATGGAATCTTTGAATAATCAAAGCAATGCTCAGCGGCGACAAAAAGTCGATGGGGACAGTGAATTCAATGTCTTCCAACCGCTTGAAGAAGATAAACCTGCACCACCTCCAGAGCCGGACAACTTTGGGGACAAGCCAAAGGTTGATGCGAACGCGTTGAAAGGCATGTAATTCTTTTAAAAAAGCCAAAAAAACCCAGCTTCCAAAGCTGGTTTTTTTACGCAGATACTTATTCTAATCTATCAGGGTTTGCTAACCATGCAAGCGACCCTACAAAGCCTGGGTCCATTTCAATTGAGTCTTTTAGAACCTTTTCTCCCACCCACTCTTCCGTAATATTAGGAGCGTTTTCAACCCCACCCCACGCCCCAAAAATGACATCAGGGTCTTTATTTTTAATAGCAAATCGAAAACAACCCATTGCAAGGAGCAGACTACCCGTTGCAATAAAACCACCAAATTTGACGGTTTCTACGAGCCATCCGTAAGCCGCCACAACGCCGAGCAAAGTGAAAACACAAGCTAGAACAAACCAAAATCGCTGAGAATCCATATAAGCTCCTTATCAAATAGAGAAACCATAGCGACCACCCCTAACTGCTATACAAGGCGATATTAATTAATAAGAAAACAACATAACTACGATAACGCAGATGGGCATTGTTGGTCAAATCAGTCACCCAAAGCACTGATCCCAATGGGATTTCTCCCATCAATCAACTCGGTAGCTAACAGGCATACCAAGCCTTATGACTTTGTTTATTGCTTTCACGTTGGCCAATGCTTCGCCAACTTGTGCATCGTAGTTACGTAGTGTCAGCTGAGGGCTGATTAACGTTTTGTATAGAGACATGCCTGTTTCTGACAGAGAGCGTTGGTGATAACCCTCTTCTTTTTTCCAGTCTTCTAAGTTACCCGACTTTAAGGCGCTGACGGCTGCATTGCGAGGATGATCATTCTCCCAATAACCCGCATTACT
>NZ_MEBP01000055.1:0-73760 GCF_001722075.1 Salinivibrio sp. SS2
GTCAAATTGTTAAAGAGCGTGTCGATTTAGTGGTCGGCATTTCGTGACTTGCGTCTCATTGCCCCGTCGACAGGAAGCGCAGTATAGAGATTTCAGTTTTTCCCGCAACCCCTTTTTGCAAAAAACTTTTCGTTAGCGCAAAAAGTGAACAGAAACGGTCGTTTTGTTTAATAAACCAGCAAAAACCGTCCCACTTTCGCTTACCAAGCTTCCTATTATAGTACCCACCCTCTGCTCTTTCCATAAAATGTGGCATACATCATACATTCGGGCTGGTAGCATAGTCGCTCTGTTTCTCACTAGGGAGTCATCGATATGAAGCATTGGCTTTTTCTGGGGTTTGCCATCGTGGCAGAGGTGATTGCAACCGCATCACTCAAAAACAGTGACGGCTTTTCTAAGCTCGTCCCTTCCGTATTAGTGGTGGTGGGATACAGTTTTTCCTTCTATTTGCTTGCGCTAACACTCCGAGCGATCCCTGTGGGCATTGCTTATGCCATCTGGGCTGGCGCCGGTGTGACTTTGATAGCGCTCATTGGTTGGTTGGTCTTCGGTCAGAAGCTTGATACGCCTGCGGTGATTGGAATGGCACTGATTGTTGCCGGTGTGGCCGTGATGAATTTATTTTCATCTGCATCTCCGCACTAGTTATCACGCCCACTGACGGTCGAGCTAAAACAAAAAACCCAGCCGAAGCTGGGTTTTTCTTTTTCAGGGGAAGGGCAATTACATCATACCGCCCATACCGCCCATGCCACCCATACCAGCAGCGCCCATATCAGCACCGCCATCTTTTTGTGGCAAGTCAGTAACCATTGCTTCGGTGGTGATCATTAGACCAGCAACAGAGGCAGCAAATTGCAGTGCACTACGGGTCACTTTGGTTGGGTCAAGAATACCCATTTCGATCATGTCACCGTATTCACCGGTTGCGGCGTTGTAACCATAGTTACCGTCACCTGCTTTCACATTGTTCGCAACCACTGAATCTTCATCACCCGCGTTAGTCGCGATTTGACGAATAGGTGCTTCCATGGCACGCAGTGCCACACGGATACCGACGTTTTGCTCTTCGTTATCGCCTTTCAGCTCGCCAACTTTGCTAGCAGCACGGATAAGCGCAACGCCACCACCGGCAACCACGCCTTCTTCCACTGCCGCACGAGTCGCGTGCAGAGCATCTTCAACGCGGTCTTTCTTCTCTTTCATCTCAACTTCAGTCGCCGCACCGACTTTGATTACTGCAACACCGCCAGCCAGTTTGGCGACGCGCTCTTGCAGTTTTTCTTTGTCGTAGTCTGAGCTCGCTTCTTCGATTTGTTGACGAATTTGAGCAACACGCGATTCGATAGAGGCTTCTTCACCAACACCATCGATAATAGTGGTGTTGTCTTTAGTGACAGTGACACGCTTAGCTTGGCCTAGATCTTCCAGCGTCACTTTCTCCAGTTCCATGCCAATCTCTTCTGAGATCACGGTACCAGCAGTCAGTGTCGCGATGTCTTGTAGCATCGCTTTACGACGATCACCAAAGCCAGGCGCTTTCACCGCAGCAACTTTTACGATGCCGCGCATGTTGTTGACAACCAAGGTCGCCAGCGCTTCACCTTCAACATCTTCTGCGATGATTAACAGTGGACGAGAGGCTTTAGAAACCGCTTCTAGCGTTGGTAGCAGCTCACGGATGTTAGACACTTTTTTGTCGATCAGCAGGATAAATGGGTTATCCAGCTCAACGTTGCCAGCTTCTTGGTTGTTGATGAAGTAAGGAGACAGGTAACCACGATCAAACTGCATGCCTTCAACAACGCTCAGCTCGTCTTGCAGAGATTGGCCTTCTTCAACAGTGATAACACCGTCGCGACCCACTTTATCCATGGCTTCAGCAATGATCTTACCCACAGTCTCATCTGAGTTGGCAGAGATAGTACCCACCTGAGCGATCGCGTTGCTGGTTGAGCAAGGTGAAGACAGTTTTTTCAGCTCTTCAACCGCAGCAACCACCGCTTTGTCGATACCACGCTTCAGATCCATTGGGTTCATGCCCGCTGCAACCGCTTTCAAGCCTTCATTGACGATAGATTGCGCCAATACAGTTGCAGTGGTCGTACCGTCACCTGCCGCATCATTTGCTTGTGAAGCGACTTCTTTTACCATTTGTGCGCCCATGTTCTGGAACTTGTCTTCCAGCTCGATTTCACGGGCAACAGACACGCCGTCTTTGGTGATAGTTGGCGCACCGAATGATTTGTCTAGAACAACGTTACGACCTTTAGGGCCTAGTGTGACTTTCACGGCATCCGCCAGAACATTCACACCTTCGAGCATTTTCGCGCGCGCGTCGTCACTAAATTTAACGTCTTTAGCAGCCATGATTCTATTCCTTTCTTACGTTCTTGATTGGAGGTGAAATGAATTACTCAACGATTGCCATAATGTCGCTTTCTGACAGGATCAGGACTTCTTTACCGTCGATTTTTTCACTCTTAGTACCGAAGCCTTCAGAGAAGATAACAGTGTCACCCACTTTAACGTCCAATGGCTGCACGTTGCCGTTTTCAAGAATACGGCCATTGCCTACCGCCAGTACTTTACCGCGAGTAGACTTTTCTGCAGCAGAACCAGTTAACACGATGCCGCCTGCTGATTTAGACTCAGCTTCTTGGCGCTCAACGATAACGCGATCATGTAGTGGACGAATGTTCATCGGTCGTCTCCTGAATTAGTAATGATGTTCCGTTTGATGAAGTAAGTATGCACACAGGCCGTTCATGCGTCCGGTTCCTGATGTAACTCCCTATGTGGGGACGCCCTTTTTCTTTCCCAAGGGTTTTACAGCAATTTTTTTGATTTTTTTTACCCGGCAGCTTCCTCACCTAGGTGCGATCCGCTAGGGTAAGCCGTCCCAACCCAGTGATCAGAGATTATGAACGACAAACACGGGCTGCTGTCCGCCCCGATCAACCTCACATTGCGTAAGATGACCGTGCCCATGGTATTTGGGCTATTTGCGATCATCATGTTCAATGTGGTGGATACCTTCTTTATTTCACTGCTTGGCACGGAAGCATTAGCCGCGGTGAGCTTCACCTTTCCCATCACCTTTGCGGTTAACTCCATCACGCTCGGATTAGGGGTCGGCATTGCCGCCTTGGTCGCGCGATTACTCGGCCAAGGCGATCATCAAGATGCCGCGCGGGTCTCGAGTCATGGTTTGATCTTGGCGGTATTCATGGTGATGGCCGTCGGTTGGTTAGGGGCCGCCACCATTAATCCAGTGTTCTCCGCGTTGGGGGCAAGCGACAACTTATTACCGTTAATCCACGATTATATGCAGGTGTGGTACCTCACCATTCCATTACTCGTCGTGCCGATGGCAGGAAACGCGGCTATCCGTGCCACAGGCGACACGAAAACGCCGGCGAAAATCATGATGATCTCTGGTGTCATTAATGGCGTGCTCGACCCCTTACTGATTTTTGGCTTGGGCCCATTTCCCGAACTGGGAGTGCAAGGGGCGGCCATCGCCAGTGCCGTCAGCTGGGCCGGCGCATTAATAGCCGCACTGAGTATACTAATTCGCCGTGAGCGACTGTTGATGGCGCCGCAATGGACCAAGCTAGCGACTGACGTGCGTCAGATCCTCAAAATTGGCATGCCGGCTGGAATGACCAATGCCTTAAACCCAGCCGCAGGCGCCATTTTAATGATGATGCTCGCCTCACAGGGAACAGAAAGCGTTGCCGCCTATGGCGCCGCTCAGCGTATTGAAGCCATTTTATTAATTGTGATGATGGCAATGACGTCATCGCTCACGCCCTTAATGTCGCAAAACTTTGGTGCGCAATACCATCAACGGGCCTTTCAGGCACTGTTTAGCGCGATGCGCTTTGCCATCTTGTTCCAGTTTGCCTTGTACTTGTCGCTGTGGCCTTTTATCGATCTGATTGCGGATGTATTCAGTGACGATGTGCGGGTTCAACAAGAAATTGCCCACTATTTAATGGTGGTCCCGGCCAGTTACGGCTTACAAGGCACCTTGATGTTATTGGTCGGTGGCCTGAATGCCATGAAGCGTTCGCTGCATTCGTTCGCCTGCAACCTAGTGCGTTTGTTTGTCTTCTTAGTGCCCTGTGCATGGCTGGGCGGCATGGTCAACGGCACCCATGGCCTGTTTGCGGGAATCGCCATTGCTAATCTACTGGCCGGTATTATGGCGTACCTGTATGCCGTGGTGCTGCGCCGTCAGACACTCGCGGCGTCACTGTCCGTCTGAGCCAGCTCATGAACGCGGTGCTGCAACGCATCTAACGCCTGATAAAGCGCTTGATACTGCGCCGCACTGAGTCCCTCGAGCATGGCTTTTTCCCACTCCAGCACCTTGGGAACAATGGTCTGATAATGGGTGCGGCCTTTGTCGGTCAAATGGACTAACGCGGCGCGCTGATCACCTTGGCACGCGCGTCGCTCTACCAACTGATGCCGCTCTAAACGAGTAAGCAAGCGCGACACTTTTACTTTATCCAACCGCGTTTCTGCGGCTAAATCTTTCGCCATCACGCCATCACGTGCGCCCAAAGAGGCCAGCACGCGCCATTCTGGACGCGACAATCCAAACTCTGCTTCATAACGTGCCGCAAGACTGTCGGCAACTAACTCCGCCGTGTGGACCAACTTATAAGGCAAAAAGCTATCGAGTGCTAAATGAGGAAGGGTCATATCAGTTAGTTTCAAATGAAATCATATAACCTACTTTACGAGAGGCTTCGATAAGATGCAAAGGTAGTGCTTTGTTTACACTTATGATTTTTAGGCGGCAAAAATACTGAACACATGAAGTAAAATATTTGTTAACATTACGTTGCTTTTTCTCGTCTCTGATCGCTAGTATAAACGGATAGATTGTTTCTTTTGAAACTATTTGGCCGTCCTGGTGAGCACGGCCGCCCAGCACAAGGAGCGAGTTATGCGAAAGTGGTTTTCATTCCCCATTCGTGAAGGGGATGCCTCACGTCAAGCCCACTGCGACTTTCCCGAGGGAACCTACGAGCGCGAGTGTGGCAAGGAAGGCTTTTTTGGCCCGGCCAGTCATATGTATCACCGCCATCCCCCGACGGGCTGGAGCGAGTGGGAAGGCCCATTGCGACCGCATGCTTTTGACACCAACCGAGTTGAAACTCAAGGCACGTCGCCAATGGATGCGCCTGTGCTGTTATCCAATGCCAACGTTCAGGTTCGCTTATGGCGCACCGATACCGCCATGTCTTATCTAGTGCGCAACAGCGATGGCGACGATTGCTTATTTGTCCACCAAGGCGAAGGCTCGCTGTATTGCGATTATGGCCACTTGCGCTACACCAAAGGCGATTATTTGATCATCCCTCGCGCCACCAGCTGGCGACTGGTGCCGGATGAGGCCACCACCTTGTTGATGATTGAAGCGACACATGGCTCCTACATGAGCGCCGAACGAGGCATCGTCGGCGAACATGCGGTGTTTGACCCTGCGGTGTTAGAACATGCGCGCATTGACGATAGCTTTAAAGCCCAGCAATCCGATAACGAAAGCTGGCAGGTGATGATCAAATCGCGCCAACAGCTTAACCGTGTCACCTATCCTTATAACCCACTCGATGCGGTAGGCTGGAAAGGCAACCTCACTGTATTCCGACTCAACTGGCGAGATATCCGCCCGTTGATGAGCCATCGTTATCACTTACCGCCATCCGCACACACCACCTTTGTCGCGCAAGGTTTTGTGATTTGCACCTTTGTCCCCCGCCCGATCGAGTCGGATCCTGGCGCACTGAAGGTGCCTTTCTACCACAATAACGATGACTATGATGAGGTACTTTTCTATCACCAAGGTGACTTTTTCAGCCGCGATAACATTGATGCCGGCATGGTGACATTACACCCTTGTGGCTTCCCGCATGGCCCTCACCCAAAAGCGTTCGCCGCGGGCAAAAAGCATCAGAAAAAAGAGACCGATGAAGTGGCGGTGATGATCGATACCCGCATGCCTCTTGATATGGGCGACGCGGCGAAAGCCACCGAACTGACCGATTATGTTTACTCTTGGCGCACGCCAAGTGACGCAGAATAGCGAAGGAGAAAGCAATGAAACTGGCTTCACTCAAACACGGACGTGATGGCAAATTGATTTTGGTCTCTCGTGACCTTACTCGCGCCGTCCACGCCGACGATATTGCACCCACACTACAAGCGGCACTCGATAATTGGGCGACACTGGCGCCCAAACTGACTCAGCGCTACGACGCGCTCAATGACAACCAAGTCAGTGAGTCCTTTGCCTTTGACCCCAGTGTCTGCGACTCACCACTGCCCCGCGCCTATCAGTGGGCAGATGGTAGCGCCTACGTTAACCACGTTGAACTGGTGCGCAAAGCGCGCGGCGCACAAATGCCTGAGAGTTTTTGGACTGATCCATTGATGTACCAAGGCATGTCTGATGGCTTTCTCGGTCCACGTGACGAGATTGAATTGGTGGATGATGCGTGGGGCTGTGACTTTGAAGCCGAGCTTGCTGTCGTCACCGATGATGTGCCCATGCACCTTAGTGCTGATAAAGCGGGCCAACACATTAAACTGCTGATGCTGGTCAACGACGTTTCCCTGCGCAACCTGATCCCCGGCGAGCTTGCCAAAGGGTTCGGCTTTTTCCAATCTAAGCCCGCCTCTGCATTTTCACCGGTGGCGGTTACCCCAGATGAGCTGGGCGATCACTGGCGCGACCATAAAGTCCACTTACCGATGCATGTCACCCTCAACGGCGAATGGTTCGGGTCACCCGACGCGGGTGTCGATATGACCTTTGATTTTGCCCAGTTGGTCGCGCATGTGGCGAAAAGCCGCCATGTCAGCGCTGGGACCATTATTGGCTCCGGCACCGTCTCCAATACCGATCGCAGTAAAGGCTCTTGCTGCTTAGCCGAAAAGCGTATGCTGGAAATTATCGACCAAGGCGAGGCAAAAACCCCGTTTATGACCTTTGGCGATAGCGTCACCATCGATATGCGCGACAGCCAAGATGCGTCTATTTTCGGCGCCATTGAGCAAACCGTGACCCGTTACATCACAGAATAACCTTGATGCGCGCCTAGTACCTCTAGGCGCGCGTGACGTTGATGCCGTCTAGGAGCTTGTATGCTGCTTTATGATTACAGTAAGTCGACCGCGGCCTACCGCGTCCGCATCGCCCTTGGCCTTAAAGGCCTCTCCTACCAACGAGAAACCGTGTCTTTGCTGGATAAACACCAGCACAGCGACGCCTATCGCTCGCTCAATCCCGCCGGTTTAGTGCCTACCTTGGTCGATGGCGATGTCACCTTGAGCCAATCACTGGCCATTATTGAATACCTCGATGAGCGCTATCCGCAGGTAAAACTGCTCCCCAGTGATCCAGTGCAAAAAGCCCAGTGCCGATCTCTGGCGCTCGATATTGCCTGTGATGTGCATCCACTCAATAACTTACGGGTTCTGCAATACTTAACCGGCCCCTTTGGCCACAGTGATGATGACAAAATTACTTGGTATCACCATTGGCTAAAACAAGGGTTCGATGGCTTGGAAGCCAAACTACAGAAATTAGACAGCCCCTTTATCGGCGGAGAAGCGCCCAATTTGGCCGATATTTGTTTGGTACCGCAGCTTTTTAATGCACGCCGATTTGCGTTTGATTTAACGGCCTACCCAACTTTGACGCGCATTGAGGCACAGTGCCAAACGCTGGATGCATTTATACAGGCACACCCTGATAAGAGCTAAGGAGAGAACATGAAAGACGGATTGTTGTGGGCGCCGGATAAGGAACGTCAAACCCACACGTTACTCGCCGCGTTTATCCGTGCCGTGAATCAGACTCACGATACCCAGCTGAGTGGTTATGACGATCTCTATGCATGGTCAGTACGTCAAAGCGGCGATTTTTGGCAACAGTTATGGCAATTTGCTGGCGTGATCGGCGATCCGGGCGAGAGTGTGTGCAATATCGACCCCGAGCACCCCAATCGAGATAGCCACTGGTTTCCCACCGCACGTCTGAACTATGCCGAAAACCTGCTCAAGCACGCAGGGCAATATGCCGACCAACCAGCGATGATTTTTAGCGGTGAGCATGAGGTAGCACGAACTCTCACTTGGCGTGAGCTCGTCGATCAGGTCGCGGCCATCCGTCACTACCTAGATATGCAAGGTGTTCAGCCGGGCGATGTGGTTGCTGGCTATTTACCTAATCTGCCTGAAACCGTGATTGCAATGCTTGCCACCGCAGCTCTGGGCGCGATTTGGACCTCAACCTCACCGGACTTTGGCGTCGACAGTGTGTTGGACCGTTTTGGCCAAACCGAGCCCAAAGTGCTGTTTACCACCGATCATTACCACTACAACGGCAAAACCTATGACTGCCTGAATAAAGCACAGCAGGTGGTGGATAACGTACCGGCCATTGAGCGCCTAGTGGTGATCCCTTTTGATGGTGATCGACCTTCTTTACCTGCTGGCGTGGATAACTGGCAAGACTTATTAGCCAAGGACGCGCCGCCGCTTCGCTTTACCCGCGTGGCGTTCAATGCCCCACTCTTTGTGCTGTACTCTTCCGGCACCACGGGTAAGCCCAAGTGCATTATTCATTCGGTGGGGGGAATATTGCTCAATCATTTGAAAGAGCATCAGCTCCATTCGGATGTGCGCCCCGGCGATCGCTTTTTCTACTTCACCACCTGCGGCTGGATGATGTGGAATTGGCAGGTCAGTGCCTTGGCAAGCGGCGCGACCTTGGTGCTTTATGATGGCTCACCGTTTTATCCCGATGCGGGCGTACTATGGCGACTGGCCGAGCAGCAACAGCTCACCCTTTTTGGTACGGCGGCGAAATACTTAGAAGCATTGGAAAAACAAGGGGTGGCACCGAAAGATGATTACTCGCTGGCGTCGCTACGCGTCCTGTGTTCGACCGGCTCGGTACTTGCGCCCGAGCAGTTTGATTATGTCTATCAAAAGATAAAGTCTGACCTGCAGTTAAGCTCGATTGCGGGTGGCACCGACATTTGTGGCTGCTTTGTTCTTGGCAGCCCGCTGTCACCGGTTTATCGCGGCGAAAGCCAAAAGCGCGGCTTGGCGCTCGATGTACAAGTGTTTAACGCCCAAGGCCAAGCGGTCGAGGAGCAGAAAGGGGAGCTGGTGTGCTGTAATAGCTTCCCCAACCAGCCGGTTGGCTTTTGGCACGATACCGATGGCAGTCGCTATCACAATGCCTATTGGAACAAGATTGATGATATCTGGTTTCATGGTGACTATGTGCGCCTGACCGCACAAGGTGGCATGGTGTTTTATGGTCGGTCTGATGCGGTATTGAACCCAGGCGGAGTACGAATTGGCACGGCAGAAATCTATCGCCATGTGAATCAGCTTAGCGAAATCATGGATTCAGTGGTCATTGGCCAGCAATGGCAAAATGATGTCCGCGTGGTGCTATTCGTCAAACTCGCCGCCGGCGTGACACTGGATGAGCCACTCAAGCAAGCCATCAAAAAAACCATCCGTACCCAGTGCACACCGCGTCACGTTCCCGCCGTGATTGCCGAGGTGAGCGATATTCCACGCACCAAGTCAGGGAAACTGGCCGAGCTGGCGGTGCGCGATGTGGTCCATGGCCAAGACGTAGCACAGTTAAGCGCGTTGGATAACCCAGCATCACTCGACCAATACCGTCAGCGTCCTGAGCTCACCGAGTAAGCTGACGCCATGATCGAAAAAGGCCGCATCTTCATGCGGCCTTTTGGCTGGGCTTAATCCCGAAACGGCTTAGCGCAGGCGATGGTCATCATCGTCATCTTTACGCTCATATTCACCCTCAAAGGTATTGCCATCCTCACCACGGCCTCCGCGACGGAACGGGTCCTCCCCAAAAGGACCTTGCGCATTGTCCCCTTGATGGAAACCACCTTGGCTAAAACCCGCTTGAGACACAGTGACGCGCTTCATCACTTGTTTGGCAAGCGCGGCTCGCGGCCCAGGCAAAAGCACCAACATGCCCATCGCATCGGTCATAAAACCTGGCGTTAACAGCAGCACGCCAGCGACGGCCAGCATCACGCCTTCAAGGATTTGCTGAGCGGGTAATTCTCCTCGGTTGAGCCTGTCTTGCACCGAAGCCAAGGTCATAATGCCTTGGCTTCGCACCAAAGACGCACCGACAAACGCGGTAATCAAAACCAGTGCCAGTGTGGGCCACAGCCCCAGCCAGCCACCAACCTGAATAAACAGGCCAATTTCGATCACTGGCACCAAAATAAATAGCAGTAATAAAACTGGAAACACGGTTCACCTCGCACTGGAAATTGACTTTTCATCCTAACATCAAAATCACGCAAAAGCCGAATCGGGAAAGTGGATTTACTGCTTGAATCTCGCGGCAAGAAAGCGCATTTTGTTATCGCCTCCTCTTAGTGCTGTGACCGGTGTCAGCCCTTTTCACCACATCATATGCTCTAATAGCGGCGAAAGGATGTAAGAGACGATACATCCAGCCAAAATCTCTGAGGAATGGATTCTACAGCAAAATTTGTGGCGACGTTTTAATCATTATAATAACTTTGATGTTAAGGCCAACACATGTCTCAGACGATTATTACACCCAATGATACCCCTACGCTGACTACTGCAACCCGCCTTGAAGAAGACTTACTCGGTCAACGCGCTGTTCCAGCCGATGCGTATTACGGTATTCACACCTTGCGCGCCATTGAGAACTTTACTATCTCAAGTACCCGTATTTCAGACATTCCCGATTTCGTTCGCGGCATGGTTTACACCAAAAAAGCTGCCGCGATGGCAAACCAAGAACTCGGCGTGATCCCCTCTGATGTCGGTGACTACATTATCAAAGCCTGTGACCAGATTTTGGAAACGGGTAAATGCATGGATCAGTTCCCTTCGGATGTCTTCCAAGGCGGCGCAGGCACCTCAGTGAACATGAATGCTAACGAGGTGATTGCCAACCTTGCGCTTGAACTGATGGGGCATGAGAAAGGTGACTATGATGTGATTAACCCCAACGATCACGTCAATAAGAGCCAATCGACCAACTGTGCGTACCCCACCGGTTTCCGAATTGCGGTCTACAACAGCATTCTCAAATTAATGGATGCGATTGATTATCTGCAAAACGAATTCAACAAAAAAGCGGAGACTTACTCTCACGTACTGAAAATTGGCCGCACCCAGCTGCAAGACGCAGTACCGATGACGGTCGGACAAGAGTTCAAAGCCTTTTCGGTACTACTGCGTGAAGAGATTAAGAACATTAAATATACCGCCGCACTGCTGCTCGAAGTCAACCTCGGCGCGACCGCGATTGGCACCAAGTTGAATGCCGCAGAAGGCTATCAGCAACTGGCGGTAAAACATCTGGCTGAAATCACAGGTCTGCCATGTATCCCGGCCGAAGATTTGATTGAAGCCACGTCAGACTGTGGCGCGTATGTCATGGTCCACGGCGCGCTGAAACGCTTGGCGGTGAAACTATCGAAGATCTGTAACGACTTGCGTCTACTCTCCTCGGGCCCACGAGCGGGACTCAATGAGCTTAACCTACCCGAAATGCAGGCAGGTTCATCCATTATGCCCGCCAAGGTTAACCCAGTGATCCCCGAGGTAGTCAACCAAGTGTGCTTTAAGGTGATGGGCAACGATACCACCATTACGTTTGCCGCCGAAGCCGGCCAACTTCAGCTTAACGTGATGGAGCCCGTGATTGGACAGGCACTGTTTGAGTCTATTTCCATTCTGGCGAATGGCTGCCGGAACTTGGGTGAGAAGTGTGTAAGCGGGATTACCGTCAACCAAGAGGTGTGCGAGCACTATGTGCACAACTCGATTGGGATTATCACTTATCTCAACCCCTTTATCGGCCACCACGAGGGCGATATTGTCGGCAAGATTTGTGCTGAGACTGGAAAGAGCGTGAAAGAAGTGGTGCTAGAACGCGGGTTAATGACCGAAGAAGAACTTGAAGACATCTTCTCCGTCGACAACCTGATGCATCCCAAGTATCGCGGTAAACGCTTTAACGCCTAAGTGAATAACGGTTAGCTAATCAAAAAGGGCGCTCAATGCGCCCTTTTTATTCGCCTGTCTTTCTATTGGCTTACAGCACCTGAGTGAGTAACAAACCGCAGGCAATGCTGAAGACCATACTGAGCAACCCCGGCACCATAAAGCTGTGGTTAAACACATATTTGCCAATCTGAGTCGTCCCTGTTCGGTCAAAATCAATAGAGGCAATGATAGGGCCATAATTGGGGATGAAGAAGTAACCATTTACCGCCACAAAGGTCGCGATGATAATTGAGGGTGGCAGACCCAGTGTAATCGCTACTGGCACCAGCACAGCCGTTGTTGCCCCTTGGCTATTCACCATGACCGATAGCGCAAACAAGGCAAAGGCGAACGTCCAAGGCGCCACCTCAACCAAGCCAGACACGGCTTCTTTTACCATATCCGCATGCCCACCAATCAAGGTATCACCCAGCCACGCAATACCAAAGATAGCGACAATGGCACGCATACCCGCATGAAACACCGAACCTTGGCTAATTGCATTGCCATCCGGTTTACAGGTCAAGATGATCAGTGCACCGACTGACAGCATCACAATTTCAATGGTATGCGCCATGCCAAGAGGCTCACCGTCAAACGCTGGGCGCAACGAAGGAAACGCCCCCATCAGCACCACAGTAATGGCCCCGAGTAAAAATAAGGTCACCGATTTTTTCGCTTCCGGCGTCACCTCGACCTCTTCCACGGTCGATGACGTTTCCATTTCTGCGCGAAATACGGGGTCTTGGAGGCGGCGTTGGTATTCAGGATCGTCTTTAAGCTCTTTACCAAGCTTATTGACGATCACACACGCAAGCGCAAGACCGATAAAGGTACTGGGAATGGTCACTGACAGCACATCGGTGAGCGTAATTCCTTGTGGCTCTAAAAAGGCCACGCAGGCCACTACAGCGGCAGCGATGGGGCTGGCCACAATCGCAAATTGCGAGGCGATAACCGCCATACTTAATGGCCGTGCTGGGCGAATGCCACTGCGGCGACTCACTTCCGCAATCACAGGCAACACGGAATAAGCAACGTGTCCTGTCCCCGCCATCATGGTAAAGACATAGGTCACTAAGGGGGCAATAAAGGTAATGTGACGCGGGTTTTTACGCAAAATGCCCGTGGCAATTTTAATAAGAAAATCAAGACCACCGGCTGCCTGCATACTGGCCGCAGCGGCAACGACTGCCATGATCATCAGCATGACATCAATCGGTGGGTGCGTGGGTTGCATACCAAACCCAAAACTTAATATCGCGAGGCCAACCCCGCCCATCACACCTAAACCAATGCCGCCAATTCGGGCACCAATCAAGATGCAGCTGAGTACCACTAATAACTCAACCAAAAACATAACGCTCTCCTACTCTGGATAGTTGGGCCCAATATCCTTACTAGCCAACGCCATGATCGTCTGTCATTTCGCCCTAGTATCGCCAACGTTAACCAGTGTTATTGGGATATGAGTGTCGAGACGGTTCCTTGTCTGAGCATCATCATGATGTTTGCCTTCCATGGAGGGGATGTGTGCAAGCACGTGCAGCACCACGGAGACAGGCTACCCGTGTGCAGTAACACGCTTGTTGATATAAGTAATAAAAACTAACACTTTTGCGCCCTTCATAACAAAAAGTTCGTAAAATGAGATCTTTAACGCAGATTGTTTCATCAATGCCTGTTGGGTTATTGATCAATTCACCGCTTCCTCACACTTAATTGTTATGATATAACATAACAATTAAGTACAACGACAAGAGGCGCTTCACGGTGAAAAAAGATATCCACCCTCCGTATCAACAAGTCGTGTTCCATGACACCAGTGTCGATACCTATTTTATGGTTGGTTCAACGTTACAAACGTCACGCACCATTGAGTGGCACGACGGTAAAACCTATCCCTATTTTCCACTCGACGTCTCGAGTGCATCGCATCCGGTGTACACGGGTAAACAGCGGGTCACAAATAAAGAAGGACGCGCGGCACACTTCGCCCGCAAGTTTGGCCAAGTGGGTCGCAGTCACAAGGAGTCGTCATGAAGGTCGTGAACTCACTGAAAAGCGCCCGCCAGCGTCACCCTGATTGTCAGGTTGTCCGTCGTCGCGGGCGCATGTTTGTTATTTGCAAAACCAATCCACGTTTTAAAGCCGTGCAAGGGCGCGCAAAAAAACGCAGCTAAGCGTCGGCGACGCACTGCCACTGATGGGGCAGTGCTTCTCGGCGGGCAAACATCTTGATGTGGCTGCTTACCGTTTCAGTCACTAAGGTCAAGTTCGCCTCATCGTCGGCATGGCATGTCACACGCAACTGGGTCCCTTGCACCTGCATATCACACACACCCGCAGGGAAATGCACGCGTCCTGTTTGCTCATCCCAGCTCGCCTCGACTTTGCGACCAAAGTGACGACACAAGGTCTGCAAGTAACGTGGGGCATGCTCGGACTCAATCATCGTTGTCATACTCGGCATAAGTGCTCCTTAGTAGGCTGGCATGGATGCCAGCCTCATCGCGTTAAAATTGATAGGACGCCGTCAATTTAATGTTGCGGCCAGGCTCGTAATCGAGGATTTCTGCGCCTCGTTCACCTGACGTTGACGCATGCGAGCGATAGCGACTGTCAAACAAGTTGTCGATCCCTGCCGTCAAAGTGAACCCGTCTACCGTCATTGGTTGCCACTGAGCGAACACGTTGTGTACTGTGTAGCCCGGTTTGGTCAAGTTGCTATCAGGAACCGTGGTCGAGCGCTGAATTTGGGTGTTCCACCCCAGCAGCACATCCCAGCGGTTCAACGCGTAATCCGCATTCAAGGCAACGGTATCGCCGAGGTGGCGAGCGCGACCAAAAATTTGATCCAGTTGATACGCCTCTGAATAACTCACATCCGTGCGACTGTAACTGGCTGACGCCGTCCACTGCTGCCATGCCCAATAGGTACTGGCTTCAAAGCCACGATAGGTGGCATCGCCACGGTTGGTGGTTTCATAAGCCCAGTTACCACTGCCATCTTTGTAACTACGCACCACAATTTCATCATCGAGCTCAGTGCGAAACACCGTCAGATTGGCGGTTAACAAGTAGTCTTCTTGCGCCGCGGCATTCGAGAGGCGCACACCAATTTCATCGGTCCGGCCATGCTCGGCTCTCAAGTCTTTATCCGCGCTTTCACTCAGTGCTGTGGTGGTAAATGATTCATTCAATGGCGGCGCTTTGTGCAGCTCTCGACTGTTGGCAAACACGGTGAGATAGTCGGTAGCGACAAACTCTGCACCCAAGGCCAACGACACATCATCATAACGCTGACTCGAGCTGGTCGCTCGGCGATCGAAGCTGTCATAACGCACCGCTGGGGTCACCGAAAAGCGTGAGGTCAGCGCTATCTTGTCTTCTACATACAGCGCAATCTTGTCGGCCGATTCCAAAATCTGTACACCCGGTTTGGCAAATTGGGTGTCGTTGTCTTGGTTTTCATAGTGCGCACCGTACGCGAGCTGATGATCGCCAATACGCTGCGATACACTGAGTTTTACCCCAATATTGGTGTCTTCTGCCACGTTGACGCCTTTGCGGTCAGCCAGAAATGGGTGGGTAGCAAATTCGGTTTCATCACGGGTGAGTGACAGCTGGTTATAATAGGCCAACGCTTTCACTTCGATGGCTTGTGACGGCGTGTATTCGTAGTTGATCGTCGCGGTATCACGATCGTAGGTCACTGGCAGTGTCATTTCGCCCGTACGATTGCAGTTGAAGCTCACACCCATATCAGGACGCGGCAGGTAATCGCCCTTATCGCGATACTTGTCATAACTGAGTTCAAAGCGATGCCCACTCGCAGGCTCCCAACCTAGTTTCACTAAGCCATTAGTGACCTCACCTTCACCGCCGAAGGTTCGATGCCCATTACCGTCTTTAAAGTCGTCGCGATCAAAACGGCTGATATATGCCATCGCATCCCATTCATCACTCAACAATCCATAAACGGTCAACGAGCCTTGCTGGTAATCGTTACTGCCCCAGCCCGCACTCAGGCGTGCCCCAAATGTCTCATTAGCACGCAAGAGATCGTACGGATCTTTGGTTTCAAACGCGACTGCGCCCCCCAGCTCGCTGGTGAGAATCGACGATGCGCCCACCGCGACATCAACACGCTGCAAAATGTCAGGATTTAAAGTGAGGTTGCTGATGTGGTGGAACATTTTACCGCCTTGTGAGGCGCCATCGACGGTGATATCCAAATCCTGTTCGGTAAAGCCACGGATATTAATACGCTGGGTAAGCGAGTGCGTGCCGCCCACATCCACACCGGGAATATCACGTAATAAGTCAGAAAGGTGATCGGGCTGCTTCACGGTAAGATCAGCTTCCCCCAGATAACGGGAGGAGCTAGACACTTTTGTGCCCCACACGGACACCGTTTCTATGCGTTCACCTTCGGGGCTATCAGCCATCGCAGAGGGACACAAAGCACTGGCAATGCTCAGCGCAAGCAAAGCCGGACGCGCCTTGGCGGGAAGTAACAACGTCATAATTCATTTCCTTCTTGGGTAACCCAAACAACTAAATGATACTAATTCGCATTTATGTTACTGTTTAAGTGGTTTTCAGGAAGAAAAAAGAGTTATGCGCGTGCATCAAGCTTTTATGCGCAGAGCTTTTATGCATAGCGCGTTGATGCAGCAGTTAAGAGGGAACACTATGGCAGCACCCGTGTCTGTTGTTTGCACACAACGAGAATCCAGCGCAGAGGGTCATGCCGAGATCATGGCTAACCACTCGCAACGGACGCAATCTCTGGTGCGAGGGCAGTTCTCGCATACCTTATGCCCGGGAGGGTTGCAGATCGATGGCGGGATTACCGATGAGTTATGTGATGCCAATGTGCTCCACCGTGCCCATCTGGGGGTCACGCTAGTGATAGTCCTCGAGGGCGTGCTAGAGTTTGCCTACGATGGTTACACCTATCGGTGTGATGCACGCCACCAGCCCCAAGCGCTTGCCGTCTCCGTGGGTCGTGATAGCACCTTTCGCCGTCGCCTAATTGAAGGTAACCACCTTAGAAAAGTGAACATATTGCTACCTCCCGATTGGCTTAATGGCTATGCAGACGAGCAAGCCTTGCCACTGCTTAGTGGCTTGCATCGCCATCATTTAGGCTGTGTACGCTGGCAACCGAGTCCCTCCATACTTGACTCCATTCGCGCCTTATTACCCAGTATTAATAGGCAACATGAGGCTGATCCCCTGACCCAGCATCTACATGCACTCACCATCATCAAGCACCTGTGTGACCAAGCCGCTCATCTGATCATTGAGCCTGTTGTCGAACACATCCCTACAACCCATGAACCACAAGTCGCAAAAGCCGTCGCGTATATAGAGACCAAACTGCATACCGCATTGACCTTATCGACCATCGCTCAGGCGTGCGGCCTGAGTCGCAGCACACTGCAGCGTCATTTTCGTACCCATCTGGGCGTGCCCGTGTCTGATTACATTCGGCGCCGCCGGCTCGCGGTGGTCAAAGAAAAGTTACTGCATGAGGCAATGTCAATTGGCGAAGCGGCTTACTGGGCGGGCTACCATCATCCCTCTAATTTCGTCACCGCATTTAAGCGTCAGTTTGGTATGACGCCCGGTCAGTTGATCCAGTCGCACACCCATGCGGTGTGATCATGGTATTTGTGTATACTCATCCTATTAGCATGAAAAGGAAAAAGTATGGGACAGGGTCGCCGCTTCGCACTGACGGCTGGGGCGTTGATTGCCGCATTAGGCGCCAGTGCGCTTTATATTGTTCACTCGCAACAAGCCACCGTGCCTGCAAACGCATCGCATACGGTCGCGGCGCCAACGTTTGTGACCGTCAACAGCCAAACAGCGCTTGATGCAGAGCTCGCCAACGCAGCCGCGAGTCAGAAAATCGCCTTTGTCGATTACTACGCCGATTGGTGCATTCCGTGTAAGCAGTTCGCCACACAAACCTTTACCGATCCCGACGTGGCCCAGCAACTTAATCGCATGCACCGGATTAAAGTGAACCTTAGCCATAATCGTCCTGAAGATTTTGCCCTTATGCGTCACCAAAATGTGGCGGGCTTGCCCACCCTCGACTTTTGGTTACCCAGTGGTGAACGGGATGAAACCGCACGCGTTACCGGCTTTTTACCTCCCGAGACATTTCTTTCCCATCTTTCTGAACACGGACTCATGGTTCGGGATAAAAGCGAGGAATGATCAATCTCTTAGTTCCTTTGTTACAAAATTGATAAACCGCACACCCAGTGGTAGCGTTGAAAGAAACACGGGAGCGGCATAAACACCATGGAAGCGCAACATACCATTATGATCGCTGACGACCATCCGCTGTTTCGAAATGCCTTATTTCAATCAGTGCATATGGCGGTCAGCGGCGCGAATCTACTCGAAGCAGATAGTCTGGATAGTTTGAACGATCTATTAGCACGCGATGCCGAGGTCGATTTAGTGCTACTGGATCTAAAAATGCCGGGCGCCAATGGCATGTCGGGGCTGATTGCCCTGCGTCACCAATACCCGACGCTGCCGATTGTGGTGGTCTCCGCCAGTGAAGAGCCCAGCGTGATCCGCCAAGTCCGTTCCCATGGCGCGTTTGGTTTTATCCCAAAATCCAGCGATATGCGTACGCTGGTGCAATCGTTGACCCAAGTCCTCGAGGGCACTCCCTGCTTTCCTGATGACTTAGGTGACGATGACGACAGTGAATGCTTGTCGAGCAAATTAGCCGCCTTAACGCCGCAACAATACAAAGTATTACGTATGCTTTGCGATGGCTTGCTGAATAAGCAGATCGCTTACGACTTAGCAGTCTCCGAGGCCACCATCAAAGCACACATGACGGCGATTTTTCGCAAGCTCGGGGTAAAAAATCGCACTCAAGCGGTAATTTTATTGCAGCAATCAAATATCGAACTTTGATACGCTAGCGCTCACACACCGACGTTGGAGCGCCTATGTTAAGTATTCTTGCTACGCAATTCGTGATTTTATGGGCCGTGATCGATCCTATCGGTAGCGTGCCCATCTATCTGTCGCAAACCAGCCACATGACCCCCAAACAAAAGCGCCGCGTGGCAGTGAAAGCGGTAGCGATCGCTTTCGCGATTTTATTGTTCTTCTTAATTGTCGGCCAGATTTTACTCGAAGCCATGCAAATCCCTTTGCCCGCCTTTCAAGCGGCAGGCGGGCTGGTATTGCTGTTATTTTCTTTAACCATGATTTTCGGCGAAGGCAAGCCTAGTCAAGAAGCCAAAATGCTCAGCGAAAACGTGGATAAGGCCGAGATAGCAGCAACCGCGGTATATCCCTTGGCGGTGCCGTCTATCGCCTCACCCGGCGCGATGATGGCCATTGTCATGCTCACGGATAACAATCGCTATGCCATTGCTGAGCAAGCCATTACAGCCGGAGTGATGTTCTTAGTCTTAGTCGCGACCTTGGTCTTACTCCTCGGGGCCAATGTAATACACAAAGTGATCGGTAATGTCGGCGCCTCGATTGTCAGTCGTGTCATGGGGCTAATCCTCGCCTCCGTCGCCGTTGCTAATTTGCTCGAAGGGATCCAAAAGTTTTATCACCTGACTTAGACCTTTGGCGCAAGTCGTGGCTAGCTCAACCCGAGCTAGCCCAACCTAGCTCACAAAAATCCTGTCTTTTCGCCATATTGGCGCGCTTGTGGCTCGACTAAAGTTGCAATGTCGCTTTGCCCATCCACTGCTATCGTCTTCATGTAACATTCCATTAACGTGTTAAACAAGGAGATGGCGATGGCGTTTCAAAGCAAGGAACACGCGAAAGCCTACTGGGAGAGAAACGTAAAACTGATGATCAGCTTGCTGATTGTCTGGTTTGTTGTCTCATTCGGTTTTGGGATCTTATTCGTGGATGCCCTCAACACGATTCAAATCGCAGGCTATAAGTTGGGATTTTGGTTCGCTCAACAAGGGTCAATTTATACCTTCCTTGGCATCATTTTTGTGTATGCCAAACAGATGCGCAAACTCGATCGCGAGTTCGGTGTAGACGACGAGTAAGAGGACACACGCATGGATTTAAGAACCATTACTTACATTGTTGTCGGGTTCACGTTCGCCCTCTATATCGGGATTGCGATCTGGGCTCGAGCAGGGTCAACCAAAGAGTTTTATGTGGCTGGCGGTGGGGTTAACCCCGTTGCAAACGGGATGGCAACCGCTGCCGACTGGATGTCTGCGGCCTCCTTCATCTCCATGGCCGGTTTGATTGCCTTTATGGGGTATGGCGGCTCGGTCTTTTTGATGGGCTGGACCGGTGGCTTTGTGCTGCTCGCCCTACTCCTCGCACCTTACCTGCGTAAATTTGGCAAGTTTACCGTCCCCGAGTTTGTCGGTGAGCGCTTTTATTCGAAAACCGCGCGTATTGTGGCGGTGGTTTGCTTGATTATCGCTTCGGTCACTTATGTTATCGGTCAGATGAAAGGGGTTGGGGTCGCATTTGGACGCTTCTTGGAAGTCGATTACTCCACCGGGCTGTTAATCGGTATGGTGATTGTCTTTATGTATTCCGTGATGGGCGGGATGAAAGGCATTACTTATACCCAAATTGCTCAGTATTGCGTGCTTATTTTGGCGTATACGATCCCTGCTATTTTTATCTCGCTGAAACTCACCGGCAACCCGTTCTCGCAGTTAGGTCTGGGTAGCACCATGGCAGGTACGGATCAGTATTTGCTCGACCGGCTCGACCAAGTGGTCACTGAGCTCGGTTTTGTCGAATACACTACCGCGGTGCGTGGCAGTACGCTCAATATGTTTGCCTACACCATGTCACTGATGATCGGTACCGCAGGTCTACCTCACGTGATTATTCGCTTTTTCACCGTCCCTAAGGTGCGCGATGCGCGAACCTCTGCTGGCTGGGCACTCTTTTTTATCGCGATTTTGTATACCTCAGCACCTGCCGTCGCTGCGATGGCTCGCTTAAACTTGATGGATACCGTCAATCTACCTAATGGTGATAATTTGCTGTACGACGAGCGTCCGGACTGGTTTAAAAACTGGGAAACCACTGGCCTGCTCGGTTTTGAAGACAAAAACGGTGACCAGAAAATTCAGTACACCTCTGACCCAGAGACCAATGAGCTGCGTGTTGACCGCGATATCATGGTGCTCGCCAACCCCGAAATTGCCAAGCTGCCTAACTGGGTCATTGCACTAGTGGCTGCCGGTGGTCTTGCTGCGGCACTGTCGACTGCTGCGGGATTGTTGCTTGCGATATCGTCAGCAATATCCCACGACTTAATCAAAGGGGTCGTTAACCCGAATATCAGTGAAAAAGGCGAACTCATGGCGAGCCGGATATCCATGGCATTAGCCATCGCCGGTGCTGGCTATTTGGGACTGAATCCACCTGGCTTCGCCGCTGGGACAGTGGCACTGGCCTTCGGTCTCGCCGCCTCATCAATCTTCCCAGTCCTGATGATGGGGATCTTTACCAAGACCATCAACAAGGAAGGCGCGATCGCCGGGATGGTTGCGGGGATCAGTGTCACCCTATTCTATGTATTCCAACACAAAGGGATCCTATTTATCCCTGAATGGACATACCTAGAAGGCCTTGGCAGCAACTGGATCTTGGGGATTGAACCCAATGCCTTTGGTGCCGTCGGTGCAATCTGTAACTTTGTGGTAGCCATCCTCGTTTCTCGCGTGACCAAAGAAACCCCACAAGAGGTACAAGATTTGGTCGAACACGTTCGCATGCCATCGGGCGCAGGCGATGCGCAATCACACTAATACGGTATTAACCTATCAAGCCCCTACGGGGGCTTTTATACTGTTGGTTACTTCCAGCCAAGGAGAGGCCTGATGTCAACAGTCACACGATTATTAACGAACAAGCATGTCGTCATTGCGATGCTGGTTGCACCAGTTTTAGCCATCATCGCCTATTTTGCGGTCGATGCCAGTGTGTCTGAGCCCCCTCAGGCGGCCCAGTCAGGACAAAGTTACCCGCTTGCGGTGCGCTCAAATTGTCGCTACACCAGTGGCTTTTGTCAGCTTGAAAATGGCGATATAAAGCTAAAATTAGAGTCTGACGGCGTGCAGAATGATAGGCTAACACTGCGTTTAGCAAGCGCGTTACCCCTCGAAGGCGCGAGGATCAGCATGGCGCATACAGGCACTGAGCCTCAGCCACAGTCAATGCAAGCGACAGATGAAACCGGCACAGCCTGGCAGGTGTCGCTTCCCGCTCCCACCGATGCGCAAGCGCAAATTCGTCTCGCGGTGAGTGTGGATGGCAGCTACTACTTTGCTGAGGCACCAACCACTTTTATTGAGCATAAAACATTCTACAGCGAGCATCAGAAAGCACAGGACGCGTCCTAGCCTTTGCTACGCATCGCTTCCGATTAAGTAGCCACGAATGGCGTGCAAGATCGTGGCGACTTTATGCTCATAAGCCTGCTCTGTCAGCCAATGGTTCACGTCCGTCCAACCATGACTGTCCAAATGGGCAAGATCGTCGATGTCGATATGTCCATCCACGGGGTTAAACCGACCTTCCACTCGGACCGTACCAATGTCTGTGTCGAGACGAGAAATACTAAATGGATCCATTACTGTCCTCGTTGTTGTAATAAGGCGCGAAGTTTGAGTGGCTTGACTGGCTTGGAAATGTACGCAAACCCCAGTCCAGTGACCGACTGTTGAATGTCAGCACTGCGATCTGCGCTGATAATCGCGCCTCGGAAACAGCGCCCTAAACGCAACTGACATTGTTGTAAGACCTGCAATCCCGTTTGTTGATTAGCTAAATGGTAGTCACTAAGCACAAACTCTGGGTGCCAATCATCATCAATTTGTTGCATCGCACCACTGACATCAGGCGCACAACGCACATCACACCCCCAGCGTGATAACAACTGTGCCATACCGGTTAGAATATCGGTTTCATTATCCACACACAGCACGCGGCATCCTTTTAGCGCTCTCGCCGAAACAGCACTGGGTGAACGCGGCTCGGCAGACACCACGGCCTCGGGCGTGCCTTGATCTACCGAGATAGAAAAAACCGTGCCTTTGCCGGGCCAAGAGCGCAACCCAAGCGGCTGCTGCAAGATCTGGCTGATCCCCCTCGCTATCGCAAGTCCAAGCCCTAATCCTTGCTCTGCACCTTGACGGTCAAGGCGAGTAAATTCTTGGAAAATATCTTGCTGACGATCATACGGGATCCCGTCACCATCATCCCACACTTCGATACGGTATCGGTTTTCTTCGCGACGTACTCCCAATAACACCCGTCCTCTCGGGTTATAGCGAAAGGCATTGGTCAAAAAGTTTTGCAGTACGCGACGGAGCAGTTTTTTATCTGAACATACCCAGCCTTGACAGTGTTGAACATCAAAGCGCATGCCTTGTTGGTTGGCCAATACGCCAAACTCTGCTTCTAATGCCGTGAGTACATCATTCAATGCAAAGTGTTCAATCCGCGCTTTCATCTTGCCCGACTCTAGTCGCGAGATATCCAGCAAGTCACCAATCAAATCCTCCGCCCCTTCCAGTGCGCTTTCGATGTGGCCAGCAACCCGTTGCGTGTCGGCATTATGGGCAATCTCCGATAGCGAGGAGGCAAATAAGCGTGCCGCATTCAAAGGCTGCATCAAGTCGTGACTGACTGCCGCGAGAAAACGGCTTTTCGACTGTGAGGCGGATTCAGCCTTGCGTGTGGCATCAATCAGCCGGCTATTGAGGGATTCAAGCTCACGGGTGCGCTCCGTCACTCGTGCTTCCAAGGTTTCATTGGATTGCTTAAGCGCCACCTCCGCTTGGCGAAACGCAGTAATATCGGTGAAGGTCATCACGAACCCACCGCCGGGCATGGGGTTACCTTGGAGCTCAATGACCCGTCCATCAGGATGCACACGTGAGGAGGTATGCGGCTGACGACGCGTTAAATGATGCACTCTCTTCTCGACATGCTCTTCCGGATCGCCCGGTCCACAGAGTCCGCGTTGGGCATTAAAGCGAATCAAATCAGCGACCGGGCGTCCCACCTGAATCAATCCGGGTGGAAACTGAAACATATCAATATAACGCTGATTCCACGCCACCAGCCGTAGCTGTTTGTCGACCACCGAGATCCCTTGATTGATATGTTCAATGGCGCCTTGGAGCAAACCGCGCGAGAAATCAAACAGCTCAGACGCTTCATCGACAATGGTGGCAATTTCTTCCAATTGCATATTTCGCCCTTGTAAGGCAGACGATAGCACCAACCGCGCAGACGATGCCCCAAACACCCCCGCTAATACGCGTTCAGTATGGCGAATCAAGGGAGCACTCGCCTGCTGTTGCGGGATCAAGTCTTCACCACGTTGATCGGCAAATTGGCTAAATGCCTGACGCATCCGCCGCCGGCCGACAAAACGGGCCGCGAGCATTTCCAGCTCTGCCACCGAGACTCGGCTTTGGTATAGGCGTGCATCTTCACTTTCTGGTAGCGGCATGCCTACAAACGCGGCGGCTTGCAATCGCTCACTCAAAGACGGTCGGGTTAACAGTGACACGGCCACAAAACTGGCAGCGTTCATTAACACACTAAATGCCAAGCCCCAATCGATGGGATCTAGCGTTGCAATAGGCGCAATCGCCGGTGGTGTGATCACCCAAATCAACAGGTTGCTCTGCCCATCGCCGGCAAGCATCCCGGTTTGTGTCATCATGGTGATCAGCCACAAGCTAAATCCTACCGCCAAGCCCGCATACACGCCTTTCTTATTACCTTGGCGCCAATATAAGGCACCGATCATCGCGGGAGCAAACTGCGCAATGGCCGCAAAAGAGAGAAAGCCAATTTCTGATAAAGTTGGCACCGTTAAAATCAGGTGGTAAAAGCCCCAAGCGGCAATAAGAATCAGGAAAATTAAGGCGCGACGGACGTTGAGCAAAAGGCCAGAGAACTGCGTGAAGTTACGCGACGTCATCTTCATCCGCCGCAGCAAAAGGGGTAATACCAGATCATTCGAAACCATAATAGCCAGCGCAATGGTCGAGACAATAACCATACCACTCGCTGCTGATGCGCCCCCCATGAAAGCCAATAACGCCATGCCTTCGGCACCCACCGATAAGGGCAAGCGAATCACATACGTATCCGCAGGGGCATCCGGGATAAGCATCTGTCCGGCGTACGCGAGCGGCAAAACGAACACCAACATCAGCAACAAATAGGTCGGGAACACTTTGCGGGCAGTATTAAGGTCGCTGGCACGGGTATTCTCCACCACCATGGTATGAAACTGACGCGGTAGACAAATAATGGCTGCGGCCGTTAGAAAGGTGTGAATGATTAGATTACCTATATCCGGCCGTCCGATCACGCCGGACTCTTCGAGACTCATGGGCAGACTCGGGGCTTGAAACAAGAGCGCCACCACAAACACGCCAATGCCTAAGAAAGCCACCAGCTTGACGATCGACTCGAACGCGATTGCCATCATCATACCGCGGTGGTGTTCAGTGCTATCGATATGGCGTGTGCCAAACAACACGGTGAACATCGCTAACGAGACACACACTAACCATGCAATTTGGGGTTGCTCTAGGCCAATGCTGGCTCCGAGCTCAGGCGAAAGCACATCTAACCCCATGGCGATACCGCGCAGCTGCAGCGCGATATAGGGCAGAACACCGATGACTGCAATCAAAGTGACGGCTACCGCCAATCCTTGTGATTTGCCATAACGTGCCGCGATAAAGTCGGCAATCGAGGTGATGTGCTCTCGTTTGGCAATTAAGATCATGCGGGCGAGAAAGCGCCATCCCAGCGTGAACACTAAAATGGGCGCTAAATAGATAGGTAAAAACGACCACGGCGAGCTAGAGGCTTGACCGACCGTACCGAAGAAAGTCCACGAGGTACAATAGACCGCGATAGAAAGGCTATAGATCCAAGGGCGCCACGTTCGTAGCCAACGCGGGCGACTGTCGCCATACCATGCGATGGCAAACAGCGTCCCCATGTATAATAGTGAAACCGAGACAATTACCCAGCCTTGTGTCATGACTCCCTTCCTGACCCCTGCGTATTTTTCATCCGCCTAAAAGGGTGTAACACGCGACAGACACCGGCTCAATCTTCCTGTCTCGGCTTTGTGGGCCTCGTGGCTAACTTTGCTGCAAGCGGGCCTTTCTTGCTTGTTGGTACTGAGGTTCATGTAAAGGCAGTAACAGCGCCGGCAGTGCCAGCAACGCCATCGCATAGAAGGTCCACGCTGGAGAAAAGTCATACACCCAACCGCTAGCTGCCGTCAGCGCTGCGACCACCGCGCCCATGGGGAGGGCGTTATAGGCGGCTTGTACCGCGACAAGGCGCGTCCCACATTCGCGTTGAATGTATTGCATGGCACCCAAATGGGCGGCGGCAAAGGTGATCCCGTGGAGAAGTTGTACCATTATCACTGGCGCCAAGGCTGTCGTCGAGCCAGTGATCCCCCATCGCACTAACACGCCAAGCGCGGCAAGACGGAACAAGGCTTTGGCAGACCACCCACCAAAAAGACGTGCGCCCAGCGCAAAAACCGCCACTTCCGAGACCACACCCAGACTCCACAAATAGCCCACGATGCTCTCGCTGTAACCGGCATGCTTCCAATAGATAGCGCTAAAACTGTAATACGCGGCATGACTGCCTTGTAGCAAGGAGGCGATCAGCAGGAATACCACGATGTGAGAGTCACGAAAAAGTTGGCGCATCGACACCTTACTGTGGGCCGCGTCATGCTCACTTTCCGGCATCACTGTCGGGCGACGTAAGGTTAACAGCAAGCAAGCCGACAAGCCTCCAATCGCAACCCAAGGGATGATCGCGGCGGTTTCCTCGGTCACCAGCCATCCCGTCAAACTTGATCCGACAATAAAAGCAATCGACCCCCATAAGCGTGTTCGACCATAGTCGATAATCTGATGGCGCGCATAATAGTTCGCTAACGCGTCGGACAAAGGCACCGATGGCCCAATCGCCAGATTAAAGAGCACAGTCACCAACGCGAGCCACGCAATGTTCGCTCCCATCACAGGATGCAACGCACAGGTCAATAACGCCATTAAGGTTAAGCCACGCAGTGCAGGCAGTAACGACTCCACCCGCTGCACTTTGGGAGTAAACACTAAGTTGGCCACACAACGGGTCGCAAAGCCCAAGCCAATCAGCGTACCAATCACCCCGGCATGCAACCCCATGTAATCAAACCAAACCGCCCAAAACGGCAAGTAGACACCGTAAGAGAAAAAGAAACCGCCAAAGTACTCTGACAGCCAACGAAAAGGAGAACAGTGGGACAAGCTCATTTCATTACTTCACATCAAGATAGATTCGCGGCTAAGTGTCTCAACTCTTTGACATGAAAAAAAGCCCTACTCAGCGAATATCCTCATCACTTCGTTGATCTCCGCCTAGGTTTCGTCGCAACTGGCTAGACTAAAGTCGGCTAGCCGGAACAGATAACGTGCGACACACTAGAAATATTATTGTGGGGAGTGCGATTATGCCTGAACCGTTTGACACCTCTCATGCACCGTTTGATTGCCTGACGGCGTCCCAAGTCAAGCAATGCCGCCAAGCCATAGACGTTGCCTACTTCCGACGTGGTGATACGCTGCTCGCCGCCGGTGATAGTGGCGATCAGCTCTTTATCATTATCAAAGGCAGTGTGGAAGAGGTATCGGAAGACGGCAAAGAAACCTTTTCGCACTACACCACGGATGATCTATTTGATGTCCCAGCGATATTAAACGGTACCGCCAAGCACCAATATCGCGCCCTAGAAGATACCTTATGTCACTTACTGCCTGCCGACGTGTTCCTCGCCATTTATCATACCAATCAAGATTTTAGTGCTTACTTTGATACTAACTTGCAGCGTCGTCAGCAGTTAATCGCACAGGCTCGCCAGCAACAGAACTTAGCCGAGTTCATGCTCACTCGCATTGACGACACCAATATTCAACCGGCGCTGCGTGTGACCCCCGATGTTCCTCTTAAGGACGCCACCGCAAAAATGAAAGCACAACGCTGTGATTGTGCCTTGGTCGATTACGAGGACGGAAGTTGCGGCATTATTACCCGCACCAATCTGCTGCATGCCTTAGTGCTCGACGGCCATGATCAATCGGTCCCGGTGGGAAATATCGCTACACGCCCTGTGATCAGTGTCGAGCGAGGTGACTTTCTCTTTCATGCCATGATCACCATGACGCGTCAGCGAGTGAAGCGTGTCCGTGTCGTCGATGATCAGGAACAGACCGTCGGCACGCTCGACCTGCCGCAAGTGTTGAGCTTATTCTCCACCCATTCTCATGTGCTCAACTTACGCATTGCGCGCGCACAAACCGTCGATGAACTGGTGTTAGCGGCAAATAGCCAAAGCAAATTGGTTCATACCCTGTTTAACAACGGTATCCACACCCGCTTTGTGATGAAGCTCATCGCGACCGTGAATGAACAAATCATGGAAAAAGCGTTTCGCCTCATCGTGCCCGAGCCCTATCAGCAGCAATGCTGTTTGGTGGTGATGGGCTCGGAAGGACGCGGTGAGCAAGTACTTAAAACCGATCAAGATAACGCACTCATTTTGGCCGATGATCTCACTTGGCCCGAGTGCCAAACCGTGATGGAGGCCTTTTCACATACCTTAAATCTACTCGGCTATCCGCCCTGCCCTGGGCAGGTGATGGTCAGCAATCCCAAGTGGGTGAAAAACGCGTCTCAATGGCAACAAACCATTCGTAACTTAGCGCAAAGTGCTAATCATCAAAGCGTGATGGATTTAGCCATTCTCGCCGATGCGCATCCTGTTGCGGGCGACAGCCAGCTTATCGACGCGATTCAAACGCCACTTAAAGCCTCGCTCACCGATAATATGCTGACCTTAAATACCTTTGTGCGCCCGGCATTAGCGTTCAAAGTCCCTTTGACGGTGTTTGGCTCATTAAAGAGTGGTAAAGAAGGGCTCGACATCAAAAAAGGCGGCATCTTTCCGATTGTGCACGGCATTCGCACCATGAGCCTAGAAAAAGGGGTCAGCGAAACCAATACCTTTGAGCGGATTGAGAGGCTGGCTAACATAGGGACACTGGCCGAAGAAACGGCAGAGAACCTCGCCGAGGCGCTGAAGCTATTTATCCGACTGCGGTTACGCCAACAATTAAGTGGTGAGCAACAGAGTAACTATATCGATGTCTCTGCGCTTCCTTCCAGCGAGCGAGATCTTTTACGCCACGGCCTCCACGTGGTAAAAAAATTCAAAGAATCCCTCGCCTACCACTACCATGTGAGGGACTAGAGTGAACTGGTTGTCACGTCAATGGTACCGCTACCGATTGCGGACATCGTCCTACCGCGCGCTCTTCTTACCCTCGGATCGCAGCACAGTGATCTCGCTCGACTGCGAAACCACCAGCTTAGATCCAGAGCGTGCAGAACTCGTTACTATCGCCGCCACTCCAATTCAAGGGAATCGAATACTCACCAGCCAAGCGCTCACCTTGACCTTAGTGGCGCCAAAAAGCTTGAACGCTGGCTCGGTCCGTATTCATCAGTTGCGCCATCAAGATCTTGAACAGGGTGTCAGCGCTGAGCAAGCCATGACGACGTTAATCGCCTTCATCCATAACCATCCTTTGGTTGGCTATCATATTCGCTACGACAAAACGATCTTAGATCGCTACGCACGGCGTTTTTTAGGCTTTCCGTTGCCCAATCCCGTGATTGAAGTTAGCGATATTTATCAACGTCAATTAGAGCGTTTACTGCCCAATGCCTACCATGACATCAGTATGGAAGCGATCAGTCGCCATTTAGACCTCCCTTTGCCTGCCCGTCATGATGCACTGGACGATACCATCGCCGCCGCTTTGATTTACGTGCGTTTGCAATATGGCGACATGCCTATGCTACGTTCGCAATAGCCAACAGCGATCCTGCCTTACGACACGTATTGCACAAAAAGTGAGATCAATCCCCCAATCTATGGTCCAACAAGCGCACAAACCACTTATAAATCAATGGCCTCATCCTAAAGTCTAATTGCCGGACCCCACGAACTGTCACACCTTTAAGGGCATGGTTTTCATTTGCCAGGCAGCGGTACAGCCTGACATCTCACGACATGGAAGCGCCGCATGAGATTACGCGGACACGAGGAGAAACAGGATGAGCGATAGTCACGTATACCCCGTCATGCCTTCAATTGCACAAAAGGCACACGCGGATGAAGCCACCTACCAAGCGCTTTATCAGCAATCAGTGACCGACCCCGAAGGCTTTTGGCGCGAACACGGGCAAATTCTTGATTGGATCAAACCCTATACCAAGGTGAAACATACCTCTTTCGATACCGGCCACGTCGATATTCGTTGGTTTGAAGATGGTACCTTGAATGTGGCCGCCAACTGTATCGATCGTCATCTGCAAGACAAAGGCGATCAGGTTGCCTTAATTTGGGAAGGAGACGATCCGAAGGACGATGCCACACTGACCTACAAGCAGCTCCACCAACAGGTGTGCCAATTTGCTAATGCGCTCAAAGACAATGGCGTCAAAAAAGGCGATGTAGTCTGTCTTTACATGCCGATGGTCATGGAAGCCGCGGTCGCGATGCTCGCCTGTGCACGCATTGGCGCCGTGCACACAGTGGTATTTGGCGGTTTCTCACCTGAAGCACTGGCAGGACGTATTATCGACTCCAACGCTAAAGTCGTGGTTACCGCGGATGAAGGCGTTCGTGGCGGCCGTGCAGTGCCATTGAAAAAGAACGTCGATGAAGCCCTTGCCAACAGCAAAGTCACGTCAGTCAATAACGTGCTGGTTTTCAAACGCACAGGGGGACAAGTTGATTGGCACGAAGGTCGCGACGTGTGGTGGCATGAAGCCACCGCAAACGCATCAACCGATTGCCCTCCCGAAGAAATGAATGCCGAAGACCCTTTATTTATCCTCTATACATCTGGCTCAACCGGGACGCCAAAAGGGGTACTGCATACCACAGGCGGCTACCTCGTGTATGCCGCGATGACCTTCAAATACGTTTTTGATTATCAAGACGGCGAAGTGTTCTGGTGTACCGCCGATGTGGGTTGGATCACCGGCCACAGCTATCTCATTTATGGCCCGCTAGCTAATGGTGCAAAGACTATTTTATTTGAAGGCGTGCCTACCTACCCATCCACCGCCCGTATGAGCGAAGTGGTTGATAAACACCAAGTGAATATTTTATACACCGCACCGACCGCCATCCGCGCGTTGATGGCCAAAGGCAATGAAGCCGTTGAGGGAACGACACGTAGCTCGCTGCGCATTATGGGCTCGGTGGGTGAACCCATTAACCCAGAAGCTTGGGAGTGGTACTACACCACCATTGGCAATCGGCAAAGCCCGATTGTGGATACGTGGTGGCAAACAGAAACCGGCGGCATATTGATCACCCCCTTGCCCGGCGCGACCGCCCTCAAACCCGGTTCTGCCACCCGACCATTCTTTGGCGTACAACCTGCGTTGGTCGATAACGTCGGCAACATTGTCGACGGTGCGGCTGAAGGGAATTTGGTGATGTTGGACTCGTGGCCGGGACAAATGCGTACCGTGTTTGGCGACCACGACCGCTTTGAGCAAACGTATTTCTCAACCTTCAAGGGCATGTACTTTACCGGTGACGGCGCGCGTCGTGATGAAGACGGCTACTACTGGATTACAGGTCGTGTCGATGATGTCCTTAACGTATCCGGCCACCGAATGGGGACAGCAGAAATCGAATCCGCGTTAGTGGCCTTTGATAAAATTGCCGAAGCCGCCATCGTGGGTGTGCCACACGACATCAAAGGCCAAGCGATTTATGCCTACATCACTCTGAACGCCGGTGAGGTGCCCAGCGCCGAGCTACATAAAGAAGTGAAAGAGTGGGTACGCAAAGAGATTGGCCCTATTGCGACGCCCGATTTTATCCATTGGACCGACGCCTTACCCAAAACGCGTTCCGGAAAAATCATGCGCCGTATTCTGCGCAAAATCGCCACCGGTGATACCGGTAGCCTTGGCGACACCTCAACGCTGGCCGATCCGAGTGTGGTCGATAAGCTCATTGCCGAGAAAGAAAACGTGGTGTAGCGCAACGACACGATTGCTTAGCAACCTTTGCCGCCTACGGGCGGCTTTTTTTGTTTTTATGATCTGTGCCACTGAACTGTCTGGGCACACACCACTCCTATCCTTATTGTCGATAAAAAACACACAACCTTGACAGTGCAGCAATCGACAATCGCGACAGTTTTTGCTACACCATAAAGGGGAAGTGTGCTGATTAGACCAGTATTTTGCTGCGATTTGCGGTGAATTCTCTATAATTGGGCCCACTAAGGACAAATCGGCGTGCTTGAAGCCCATTCAGCATGCCATTAGGCTGGAATCCACAAAATGCTGCACATTAGCAGCTAATAGGAGAAGTAAGCGTCAAGATGTCTACAAATAACCGTGTTTTAGTCTTAAATGGCCCAAACCTCAATTTGCTAGGCCAACGTGAACCCGATCATTACGGTAGCCAAACGCTCGATCAAATCGTCGCCGCGCTGCATGCCCAAGCGGCAACCTTAGGGCTTCACCTTGAGCACTTACAATCCAACAGTGAAGCCAACCTGATTGATGCCATTCACCAAGCCATGGGTGAGGTGGATTTTATCATTATCAATCCTGCCGCTTTTACGCACACCTCCGTCGCCCTGCGCGACGCGTTGCTCGGTGTTGGGATCCCGTTTATCGAGGTGCACCTTTCCAATGTGCATGCTCGAGAACCCTTCCGTCATCATTCCTACCTCTCTGACAAGGCTGTCGGTGTAATTTGTGGGTTGGGAGCAGATGGCTACGAATTCGCATTAACGGCAGCTGCGCGCCATTTGGCGTTTGCAGCTCAGTAAAACAAACACAAGAAGAGACGACACCATGGATATCCGTAAAATCAAAAAATTGATCGAACTGGTTGAAGAGTCAGGCATTGCTGAGCTCGAAATTTCTGAGGGCGAAGAGTCGGTACGCATCAGCCGTTCATCACCTGCCGCACCTCAGTTTGCTGCACCACAGTATGCCATGCCAGCCGCTGCGCCTGCCGCAGCGCCGGCAAGCGCACCAGAGCCGACGGGTCACCAAGTTCTTTCGCCAATGGTGGGTACTTTCTATCGCGCGCCAAGCCCAGATGCAGCACCGTTTGTTGAAGTTGGCAGCCAAGTCAATGCAGGTGATGCCTTGTGTATCGTTGAAGCGATGAAGATGATGAACCAGATCCAAGCAGATAAGAGCGGTGTGGTAAAAGCGATTCTGTGTGAAGACGGCCAGCCAGTTGAGTTCGACGAACCACTCGTAATCATCGAATAAGCGAGGGCCGTATGTTAGATAAAATTGTTATCGCCAACCGCGGTGAAATCGCGCTACGGATCTTACGTGCTTGTAAAGAACTCGGCATTAAAACGGTGGCGGTACACTCCACTGCAGACCGCGATTTAAAGCACGTCCTGTTAGCGGATGAAACGGTTTGTATCGGCCCAGCACCGAGCAACCAAAGCTACCTAAATATTCCTCGTATCATCAGCGCCGCTGAAATCACCGGCGCGGTGGCGATTCACCCAGGTTATGGCTTCTTGTCGGAAAACGCTGATTTTGCTGAGCAAGTAGAGCGTTCTGGCTTTGTCTTTGTCGGCCCTAAAGCCGACACTATTCGCCTAATGGGTGACAAGGTCTCTGCAATCGAAGCGATGAAAAAAGCAGGCGTCCCTTGTGTCCCTGGCTCTGACGGCCCATTGGGTAGCGATCAGGAAAAGAACAAAACCATCGCCAAACGTATTGGCTACCCGGTGATCATCAAAGCATCAGGCGGCGGCGGTGGCCGTGGTATGCGTGTGGTTCGCTCTGAAGCCGAACTGGTGGATGCCATTGCGATGACCCGCGCCGAAGCCAAAGCCGCGTTTAGCAACGACATGGTGTACATGGAGAAATTCCTTGAGAACCCACGCCACGTCGAAGTGCAAGTCTTGGCGGACGGCCAAGGTGGTGCTATTCATCTCGGTGAGCGTGATTGCTCGATGCAACGCCGTCACCAAAAGGTGGTTGAAGAAGCGCCAGCACCCGGGATTACCGATGAAATGCGTAAGTTTATCGGCGAGCGTTGCTGCCGTGCCTGTATCGAAATCGGTTATCGCGGCGCAGGTACCTTTGAATTCTTGTACGAAAACGGCGAATTCTTCTTTATCGAGATGAACACCCGTATCCAAGTTGAACACCCTGTCACCGAAATGGTTACCGGTGTGGATCTGGTCAAAGAGCAACTGCGCATTGCAGCGGGTCAGCCTCTGTCGTTTACCCAAGATGACATTCGTATTCGCGGCCATGCCGTCGAGTGTCGTATTAATGCCGAAGACCCAGAGCGCTTTATTCCGAGCCCGGGTAAAATCGAGCGTTTCCACTCACCAGGCGGTATGGGTGTGCGTTGGGAGTCACATGTGTATGCGGGCTACCGTGTTCCCCCTCACTATGACTCCATGATTGGTAAGCTGATTTGTTACGGTGAGAATCGCGACGTTGCTATTGCTCGTATGCGCAATGCGCTGGCCGAAACCGTGATTGATGGCATTAAAACCAATATCCCACTGCAAATCGATATTATGAACGATGAGCACTTCCAACACGGTGGTGCCAACATTCACTATCTCGAGAAGAAACTCGGATTGTCTTAATCTGTATTTCGCATAGAAAAAACCTGCCGCGTCGAGACGGCAGGTTTTCATCTATGTTTCCCCATACAGAGACTAACGAGGCATAAGTTGCTGCTCCAACGCCTCTATCCCTGCGACGACTTGTTGCGACAAGGGTTCGATCTCTAAATACTTGTTGTTTGCCGCTTCGAAATTACCTTTGTCATGCAAGTCAATGATGTCCTTCAAGGTACGATGCAGCTGTGCATGTGGCTTTTCAAGCTGGCGATAGGCCGGCAAATGCCCCGCAATATCTTTGCCTTCGCCGTAGAACCATTTACCCAACCCGCAATGGTGATGAGAGCACGCCACTTTTCTATCCATGGCTTCCACATTGCCATTTAAAAAGGCGCGCATCTTACTTTTCCAAGCCAAGTGCGCATTCTTGATCGCAGAGAAATCGTGGGCTTTGTCACTCGCACCATTGAGTTTGAAATCCGCTAACGCCACTTTAAGAATTTGTGAGTGCTCGGTAAGCTGCCTTGCTACTTCGCCAGTTTCTGAGGCTTGTTGACTGGCCGCCGAGCTTTGCTCATGAATTTGCTCGACAGAACGACTCATTTCTTTGGTGACTGTCGCCTGCTCATCAGCCGCAGTGGCGACCTGCACGCCCATATCCCGAACGAGGCTAATTTGATCGACAATGTCACGAAGTATCTGCTTCGAGCCTTGAATGTGAGTGAGGGTTTCTTTCGCCACTTGATTATTGCTCACGATGTTTTCAGAGGCTTGTCCAATACCAACACGTAACCCTTCCAACATCTGGCGAATATCGCCTGTCGCTTTCTGCGTGCGCTGAGCCAGGCCGCGTACTTCATCGGCAACAACCGCAAAGCCACGCCCCTGATCCCCAGCACGTGCCGCTTCAATGGCTGCATTCAGTGCGAGCAAGTTGGTTTGCTCTGCAATGTCGCTGATCGTCTCCGTGACCGTACTAATTTTTTCACTCTCTGCTGCACTGGCTTGGATCTGAGCAATCGTCTGCTCTAAATCTGCCATATATTGTTCCATGCTTGCGCTTGCCGCCGATACCAGCTCATCCCCTCGGCACGTACTGTCTTGGGTTTGTTCAATGGTTTCAGCGGTACGAGTCATATTTTGTGCCACTTCTTCGACTGTCGAGCTCATTTGCGACATCGCACTAGCCACTTGCGTTGTGTGTTGCACTTGAGCATGCATCTGATTTTGCATGGTATAGCCACGCTCTGACAGTCCATCCGCGTACTGCACCAGTCGGGAGGTATTCTCCATGACTTGACCGATGATGACCCCAAATCGTGCTTTCACCATACGAAAGTTATCGGCCAGCTCTCCCATCTCGTCATAGCGAACTGGCTCTGTCGCATTATCGAGATCACCCGAGGCCAACAAGCGCATGGCTCGGGTGGTTTTTTCCACCGTAAACAGGACACGGTGGCGGACAACCCAAGCTAATAAAACCACGCTCACGATCGTGCCGATAGCGGCATAAAAGGCAAACATAAGCCCGTGAATAAACGCTTGATAAGCAACAGCAAGGCTAAGTACCGCACTGACTGCGGACATACTACGCACAAAGTGTCTTATCTGCAGACGCTGAAGCCATGACGGTCGAGGCATCGCTATCGACCCGTCTTTGCGCATCCGGGCATACAAGGCTTCAGCCTTTTCTATTTCCTCACGGGTAGGCTCACTGCGTACGGATTGAAAACCAACAACTTGATCATTTTTGACCACCGGGCATACAAAGGCATTCACCCAATAATGATCCCCATTTTTGCATCGGTTTTTCACCACACCGCGCCAATTTTTACCCGCCTTAATGGTCTTCCACATATCATTGAAAGCGGCTGGCGGCATGTCTCGGTGCCGTACCATAGAGTGATCACTGCCAATTAACTCATTAAGGGAGTAGCCACTAATGTCAACAAATGCATCGTTGACATACGTAATACGTCCTTTCATGTCAGTCACAGAAACAAGTTCTCCGCACCCTTCAAACCTCACTTCCTTCTGCGTTACTGGCCCATTATCTTTCATGGTGGCACTCCCTCTATGGCAAATAGCGTGCATAATGAGTCAAAAAACGTGCCTAAAAATTAATCAGCACTTAACCCCATGAATATAATGGTTAAAAAACAACCAGAAAAAGATAATCGGTATGTAAGGCAGCAAAGACAGACAAATCATCGCATTCTGCTAAGCAAAATGCGTCGCCCTCGGAGACTCGTACATCACAAGGAGAGAGATATTTGATATAATCAGCGTTTGATTTTTATACGGACCTCACCATGCCTTGGATCCAATTAAAACTAAATGCAACTGCTGAAAATGCAGAAGCCATTGGCGACCTGCTAATGGAAGAAGCGGGCGCCCTTTCCGTCACCTTTTTAGATGCCAAAGACACGCCTGTTTTTGAACCTTTGCCTGGTGAAACCCGTCTGTGGGGCGAAACCGACATCATGGCGTTATACGACGCCCAAGCGGACATGGCGACCGTGTTGGCCGTGTTAAACGCGAGTCCATTGTTGGCGGACAACTTTGCCCACAAGGTCGAACAGCTTGAGGATAAAGACTGGGAACGCGCTTGGATGGATAACTTCAAGCCAATGCAGTTTGGCGAGCGCTTATGGATCTGCCCAACGTGGTGTGAAGTCCCTGATGATAATGCCGTCAACGTGATGCTCGACCCAGGCCTCGCCTTTGGCACAGGATCACACCCGACCACCGCGCTTTGCCTCGAGTGGCTCGACGGACTCGACCTCAGCGGTAAAACGGTAATCGACTTCGGTTGTGGCTCTGGGATCCTTGCGATTGCCGCCATCAAACTCGGTGCCGAGCGTGTGATTGGCATTGATATCGATCCTCAAGCACTACTGGCGTCCAAAGATAACGCAGAGCGCAACGGTGTCGCCGACCAACTGCACTTGTATTTGCCTAAAGACCAACCGGCCGATCTCCAAGCCGATGTGGTGGTGGCCAATATTCTGGCCGGTCCACTCCGTGAGCTGTCTGGCGTGATCAAAGGACTCATCAAACCCGGCGGCCAATTAGCGATGTCTGGTGTCCTCGATTCCCAAGCAGAAGACGTCGCCAATCACTACCGCGACAGCCTCACTATCGACCCGATCGTAGAACGTGAAGAGTGGTGCCGAATTAGCGGTCAGTTACCCGCTTAATCGTTCGCATCGTCGTACAAACGGCTTACCGTACCCTTAACAAGGTCGGTAAGTCATCGTTGACGTGCTACTCGAAATGCTTGATTAATCAGCGAAACGCGACTGATACAAAAAGTGCTGTAAAAATCAAGCCATCAATGCTCAAATATTGTCCTTTTCAGACGCGTCAAAAATGCGTAAAATGCGCGCCCTTGCTGACTCAGAGCGGCTGACAGAGGATTTAGAGCTTTTGCGTATCGGACCTTATAACCTGGATGTCCCGTTGATCGTTGCCCCAATGGCAGGTGTCACGGACCGACCTTTTCGTGAGTTATGTCTTGCGCACGGCGCAGGCATGGCTGTCAGTGAAATGATGTCGTCTAATCCAGCCTTATGGCGAACGAACAAATCGCAAAAGCGCATGGTTCATATTGACGAGTCTGGCCTTCGTTCGGTTCAGATCGCCGGTGCCGAGCCAGAGCTAATGGCCGAGGCTGCCCGCTTTTGTGTCGAAAACGGGGCACAAGTCATCGACATCAACATGGGTTGCCCAGTGAAAAAGGTCAATAAGAAGTTAGCCGGCTCTGCCTTGCTAACGCGACCGGACCTCATTGAGCAAATCCTCAAAGCCACGGTAAACGCGGTGGATGTGCCGGTGACATTGAAAACCCGTACAGGTTGGGACCCGGACAATAAGAACTGTGTAGAGATCGCCCGGATGGCGGAAGATTGTGGTATCCAAGCCCTTGCCCTGCATGGCCGCACGCGCGCCTGCATGTACAAAGGGGAAGCGGAGTACGACAGCATTAAAGCAGCCAAAGCGGCTGTGTCGATCCCAGTGATTGCCAATGGCGACATTGATTCTCCGGAAAAAGCACGTTATGTGCTGGATTACACAGGTGCTGATGCATTGATGATTGGTCGTCCTGCTCAAGGACGCCCGTGGATTTTTCGCGAAATCCACCACTATCTCACCACTGGTGAGTACCTGCCTGCCCCTTCACTAGAAGAGGTTAGGACGATTTTGTTGGGTCATGTTCAAGAGCTTCATCACTTTTATGGGGAGCTCAAAGGATTACGTATCGCCCGTAAGCACGTGGGTTGGTACCTGAAAGAGCATGATCAAATTGGCGATTTTCGCCGAACCTTCAACGCAATCGAAGATGCACAACAGCAGATCGATGCGCTGCAAGGCTACTTCGACAACGTTGCATAAATACGAGAAGAGCTGACAGAATATGTTCGAACAAAACCTGACTTCCGAAGCATTGACAGTAACGACTGTAACTTCACAAGATCAAATTACGCAAAAGCCACTTCGTGACTCTGTAAAAGCATCCCTGAAGAACTACCTAGCGCAATTGAATGGCCAGGAAGTCAACGATCTGTATGAGCTTGTCCTCGCAGAAGTTGAGCAGCCACTGCTGGATACCATCATGCAATACACCCGCGGTAACCAAACCCGCGCAGCCACCATGATGGGCATCAACCGCGGTACATTGCGTAAGAAACTGAAAAAATACGGCATGAACTAATCAATCATTGGTTTGGCTGTTATAAAACGGGCTAGCCGTCAATCGGTTAGCCCGTTTTTGTTTTCTCTGATGGTACAACGCACCTTCCCTTAACAGCATGGGTTGGAATCTTCGCTGTCCGCTAGGGTTTCTAATATCGAGCAATGGGTCGCGTCATCGTCGTCCATACCGCAGCAGGCGGCATTTAAGCGTGTCAGTGCATGCTTGACCCGCTCAAGCGCGGCTATCTTCTCTGAGACCTCATTCAGGCGCCGCTGGGTGATCCCTTTGACTTCTGCACAGGTGTGTAACGTCGCTTCTTCGCGAATGTCAGACAGCTCGTGAATTTCATCAAGCGATAACCCCATTTCTTTGCCGCGCAAAATGAACATTACTTGGCTAATGGCATCATCGGCATAAAGCCGGTATCCACCCTCTGTGCGGGCACTCGGTGCCAACAAGCCAGACTTTTCATAAAAACGCAGCGTATCGGTGGAGACACCACAGTGCTTGGCTAGCTCACCGATTTGCAGCAACTTGGTCATCACCGCTCCTTTTCATGTTGGATGAACCTTCTTTTTGTAGCAAAGGCGGGCTCTTATGACCAGCGTTGCATGAAGGCGAGCAACGACAGCCGGACAAAAACAATAAAAATGTCGCCATCAGCAAATAGCAATCGATTGCGCAAACAAAATCAGATAGAATGTCGCCGCTTTGACAATTGGCGGTTTAATAAAGCTTATCCGTGTTGATAGACACGATGGGCTTTGATAAGCATTCAATCTGTCAGTGAAGAGAACTAAGCCATGGAAAATCTGCGTCCTATTCGTCGCGCGTTACTCAGCGTGTCTGATAAAACCGGTGTGGTCGAGTTTGCCCAAGCACTCGCCCAACGCGGTGTCGAACTGCTATCAACCGGAGGCACGGCCCGTTTACTCGCAGAAAACGGCCTTGCGGTCACCGAAGTCTCCGAGCATACCGGCTTCCCAGAAATGATGGATGGCCGTGTGAAAACCCTCCACCCGAAAATTCACGGCGGCATTTTGGGCCGACGCGGTCAAGACGATGCGGTAATGGAGCAGCATCAGATCGCACCGATTGATATGGTAGTAGTGAATCTCTACCCGTTCGCACAAACCGTTGCCAACCCAGACTGCACACGCGAGCAAGCCATCGAGAATATCGATATCGGCGGCCCGACCATGGTGCGCTCAGCGGCGAAAAACCATGCCGACGTCACCATTGTGGTGAACAGCCAAGACTATGATCGCGTGCTTACCGAGATGGATCAGCATCAGCACTCTTTGACACATGCCACGCGCTTTGATTTAGCCATTGCCGCGTTTGAGCACACCGCGGCCTACGACGCCATGATTGCGAATTACTTTGGCACCCAAGTGCCTGCCTATCATCAGGCAGAAGAGAGCCAAGACTCGCCATTCCCACGCACCCTGACCCAACATTGGGTTAAAAAGCAAGACATGCGCTACGGCGAAAACAGCCATCAGGCAGGTGCGTTTTATACCGAAGCCCAACCGCAAGAAGCCTCGGTGGCAACGGCGACCCAACTACAGGGCAAAGCGCTGTCTTATAACAATATCGCTGACACCGATGCGGCATTAGAGTGCGTAAAAGAGTTTGAACAACCTGCCTGTGTGATTGTAAAGCACGCCAACCCCTGTGGCGTTGCCATTGGCGAAGACTTACTCAGCGCCTATCAGCGTGCTTATCAGACCGATCCGACCTCAGCATTTGGTGGCATTATTGCCTTTAACCGTGAGCTGGACGGCGACACGGCACACGCCATTGTTGAACGTCAATTTGTTGAAGTGATCATCGCACCTCGTGTCAGTGAGGCCGCCAAAGCAGCGGTTGCGGCAAAGAAAAACGTACGTCTTCTCGAGTGTGGCCAATGGCAAGCGCGCACCACAGGGTGGGATAGCAAGCGCGTCAATGGCGGCTTGTTAGTCCAAGCACGCGACCACGGTATGGTCGGTTTAGACGATTTGCGTATTGTCACTGAGCGTCAGCCCACAGACAAAGAGCTTAGCGATGCGCTATTTTGCTGGAAAGTGGCAAAATACGTGAAATCAAACGCGATTGTGTATGCCAAAGACAGCATGACCATCGGCGTGGGCGCCGGCCAAATGAGCCGCGTCTACTCGGCGAAAATAGCTGGCATCAAAGCGGCCGATGAGCAGCTCGAAGTGGCCGGTAGCGTGATGGCCTCCGATGCCTTCTTCCCTTTCCGTGACGGCATTGATGCTGCAGCAAAAGCTGGGATCACCTGCGTGATCCAACCGGGCGGTTCGATGCGTGATGACGAAGTGATTGCTGCCGCCAATGAGCATGGCATGGCGATGGTCTTTACCGGTATGCGCCATTTCCGCCACTAAGTGGGCGATGAAGGAGAACACATGAAGGTATTAGTTATTGGTGGCGGTGGCCGCGAACATGCGCTGGCGTGGAAAGCCGCCCAGTCATCCAACGTTGAGCTCGTGTATTGCGCGCCGGGGAACGCCGGCACCGCGCATGAAAACAAGTTGAGCAATATTGCGATCGCGGCTGATGACGTTGAAGGGTTACTGGCCTTTGCCCGCGAGCAACAGATTGATTTGACCATCGTGGGTCCTGAAGCCCCCTTGGTGTTGGGCGTGGTCGATGCCTTCCGCGAGCACGGCTTGGCCATCTTTGGTCCTACTCAAGCGGCCGCGCAACTTGAGGGCTCGAAAGCCTTCAGTAAAGACTTTTTAGCGCGCCATGGCATTCCCACCGCTGACTACCAAACCTTTTCGACGGTAGAGCCCGCGCTAGCCTACATCGCGGAAAAAGGTGCGCCCATCGTGGTCAAAGCCGACGGTCTTGCCGCTGGGAAAGGGGTCATTGTGGCGATGACCGAGCAAGAAGCCACCGAGGCAGTGCGCGATATGCTCTCGGGCAATGCGTTTGGTGAGGCCGGTCACCGCGTGGTCATCGAGGAATTTCTGCAAGGTGAAGAAGCAAGCTTTATCGTCATGGTCGATGGTGAGCATGTGCTGCCAATGGCCACCAGCCAAGACCACAAACGTGTCGGAGAAGGCGATACCGGCCTTAATACCGGCGGTATGGGTGCATACTCGCCCGCTCCAGTGGTCACCGATGCAATCCATCAACGTGTGATGGACGAGGTGATCATGCCAACAGTAGAAGGCATGCGCGCCGATGGTGTGCCGTATACGGGCTTTCTGTATGCAGGCTTGATGATCAGTGCCGATGGGACGCCAAAAGTGATTGAGTTTAACTGTCGCTTTGGCGATCCGGAAACCCAACCGATTATGATGCGCTTGCAATCTGACTTGGTTGAGCTTTGCTTGGCAGGCACGCAAGGACGCCTTGATAAGGTTGAGTCCAAGTGGGATCCGCGTGCAGCCGTGGGCGTGGTATTGGCAGCAGGCGGCTATCCGGGTGACTATCGCAAAGGGGATCGTATCTCTGGGTTGCCCACCGATAGCGAGACCGCCAAAGTATTTCATGCCGGTACCGCGCTGAAAGACGGCGACATCGTCACTGCTGGCGGGCGGGTGCTTTGCGCTACGGCATTAGGCGAGAGTGTCACTATCGCAAAACAAAAAGCTGATGCGCTGGCTGCCATGATCCAGTGGCCGGGCTGCTTTTATCGCCGTGATATAGCCCATCGCGCCATCGCACGCGAAAACGCTACATCATAAGTAAATCAGTGCCCGAGACCCTGCCACAATGCGCCCTCGGGGCGCATTTTTTATTCTGCCAATAGCTGAGGACGGGTTAAGCACGCCTTTTCACGGCGCACCAAGACCAAAGCATCGATGGTATCTTTGCCAATACCGGGATTCCCTGCGCCAATCACAAAGGTACCCGGCTGGAGCAGCTTGCTCACCACCACAGGCGGGATCGCATCATCAAAGACCCAACGCTGCCGTTCGCCACGGCAATCTACCCAATATTCACCTATTCGTTGTCCCTGCAAGACAGACACATTACGCGCGATTTGGCCTTGGGCTTGGTCGAGGATCTGATTGGACTCTTGATACAGGCGCGTTAACGCAGCACTGTCGAGGGGAATAATCGCGCCATCTTGGCGATAGCGTTGAAATACAGGTTCGCCACTGGCATCAAAACGAACATGGAGAGAAAAAGGGACACGCGTATTGCCTGCGAGCTGTTCACCTTCACGCTTTAAGGCACGTAATTGGCCATCTCGCCACACATATTCGCCGCGGTACTCGCCGTAATCCCCTTGCCAAACATGCTCTGACAAGCTGATTGGGCGCCCCTGTTGGCTATCGAGCCAATAGACCGCACTGTGGTCACCCGCAACAGAGGCTGTTACCCGTGTGACAGGCTTAGGGGGTTCGCCACGGCTACAGGCCGTGAGCAGTATGATCAGCGATAACGCCCATACTCTTCGCATTTTGCGTCACCCAGAGACAAAAACGCCATAGCAGAGGCTATGGCGATAATGACGATTGACGCTTACTTAACCGCGTCTTTCAGTGCTTTACCTGCCACAAAGGCTGGCACGTTAGCCGCTGAAATTTGGATCTCTTGACCCGTCTGTGGGTTACGACCCGTGCGCGCTGCACGGTGGTTTACTTTAAACGTACCGAAGCCAATCAGTTGTACCTGCTCGCCTTCTTTTAGGGCACCTTCAATTCCGCCCAAAGTCGCTTCCAGTGCTGCTTTTGCTTGCGCTTTTGAAAGGTCGGCTTTTTCAGCGATCAGGTCGATCAGTTGGGTCTTGTTCATTATGTCTTCCCTTCTAGGTTTTTTTAGAGACGAGCTCACTCTAATTCAAAAGAAGCCCGACTGGCAAAGGTTTGTGGCGCTTGGTGAGACTATATGGAGGCTCTTTAACCACAAACTGAGCGCGATCTCACAATTTGTTGCGCTTTTTCTCATTTGAATGGTTGTAAAAGCCCGCCACTGGCCTGATCTTTAAGGGGACGACTGGCTTTCATACTCGGGAATATATGCTGACTCTTGTCCTATTTATCTCATTATCTATTGGTGTATCTTTCATTTGTTCTGTGCTTGAAGCAATCCTATTGAGTATTACGCCAAGCTATTTGGCGAACCTCCGTCAGCAAGAACATCCAGCCGCGGCGAAACTGACCGCCTTAAAAGATAATATCGACCGACCACTGGCTTCGATCCTCACCTTAAACACCATTGCGCACACCGTGGGGGCAGCAGGTGCAGGGGCACAAGCGGCCAATGTGTTTGGCGATGCATGGGTTGGGCTATTCTCCGGCGTCCTGACACTGGCTATTTTATTACTCTCCGAGATTATCCCAAAAACCATTGGTGCAAACTTCTGGCCGCAATTGGCGCCAGGGGCGGCGATTGTATTGAAGTGGATGGTATGGGGCCTGACCCCCTTTGTGTGGGTATCCGAGCAAATAACCAAGCGTCTTAGCTCTGACGCGACCCATGTCAAACTGCGTGATGAAATCTCGGCCATGGCGATGCTCGCCTCAGAAAGTGGTGAAATGGGTGAAGATGAAACCCAGATGCTCAACAACATGTTGAAACTGCGTGAGCTCCCTGCCACGCAGTTGATGACCCCACGTCCGGTGCTTTTTCGTGTCCCTGCGGAGATGAGCGTAGATACCTTTTTAACCGAACACAGTGACTGTCCCTTCTCGCGCCCGTTGATTTATGGTGAACAGCGTGATGATATTTTAGGTTTTGTCCACAAATCCGATATCTATGCCGCCAAGACACGCGGTGCTCGGCGTACCACCTTGGGTAACCTGATGCGCCCACTCGCGGTGATTTTACCCGGCAATAGTGTATTACAAGCGTTCGATATCTTAATGATCCGCCGCGCGCAATTGGCGATGATTGTGGACGAGTACGGGACGGTACAAGGGATTATCACGCTGGAAGATATTTTTGAGTACTTAACCGGTCGCGAGATCATTGATGAAGCGGACACCGTCACCGATATGCAGCAGTTGGCCTACCAGCGTTGGGAGTCATGGAAAAAGCAGCATAAGATGATTGAGAGCCAAGACGACGATGAACCGCCCGTACAGCGTCAATCGGATGAGTCATCGGGGTAACCTAAACACAAAAGGCGGCCGAAGCCGCCTTTTTTATCTCATTTTCCGCCGTTCAAAGGCTTAATCCTAAGTTGCTCACACCCGCTTCGCGTAACTCTTGGCGAATGCCTTTGAGCATCTCAACGTCGCGGGTATCCGCACTTTTCAGTACGCGGAAGATCGCCCACTGCGCGTCCCATTCGTCACACACAGCTTCATTCGCCTTCTGGTTTTCATCGGTGACCGCATCGCCGGTTTGTGCTTCTTCCAGTTGCGCGACACTCATCACCGACTGCTGACTCACTTTCAGCGTAATGGTCAGCATTTCATTACGGTCAAGCAAGGCGTGAAGAAGGTGTGATAACGCCGCACAGGCATCAATGGCTGGATAAGTGAGGTAAATCGCATCATCGGTGAGCGCAGGGATCAATGGCTCCAGCTTTTCTAGCTGTCGCTCAAAGTCAATTTTGGCCCCTTTCACTGTTTGTGATTCCCACACTGCATCAAGAATATTACGAAACGCTTGAGGGTCAGCAAATTCAGTTTGCGCACAGTAAAGGGCATAGTTAGGGTACATACGCTCCACCAGCGCAGCCATAAAACTGACGTGCTGCCAAGTCTCACATTTTTCCAAACGCAGTTGTAAGGGGTTTCTTAACATAGCCAATTGATCTTAAATAACGGGGGACAATTGTCCGTCGGTAAATTGGGTGCAAGTGTACTTGATTCACCGCCCCATAAAAAGGAGCCTTTGTGGATAAAGTTTATGTGATCAGTGAGCATGCCGCGACCTACCATCAATTACTGGCGACGGCCCAACTCCCCGATCTCGCCCTCACGCATAACGCAGAAGAGGCCACGATCTGGCTAGCTGACCCACCGCTTGCCGTGTCAAAGCTGCCTCATGCCAACGCGTTGCGCTGGTTGCAATCCACCTTCGCTGGGAACGATGCGCTGATTCAGGCGCCGTTCCGCCACTATCAGCTCACCAATGTGCGCGGTATTTTTGGCCCCTTAATGGCCGAATATGTTTTCGGACACCTACTGACGAATACTCGCCATATTGGTCAGTACGCCAAACAGCAAGCGCAGTGTCACTGGCAGCCTCAGCCCTATCAGTCATTGCATGGGAAAACGCTCGCCATTTTAGGCACAGGGGCGATTGGCCAGCATATCGCGACCGTCGCTCACGCGTTTGGCATGACGGTACTGGGCACTAACCAAACCGGCCGGCCTGTCGAGGCGTTTGATCACACCATGACACTGCCCGAATTACAGCAACGGTTGCGTGAGGTTGATGTGTTAGTCAGCACCTTGCCCGCCACAGACAAAACACACCAATGCCTGAATGCAGCTTTTTGGCAGCATGCGCAGGATCTTTTCTTTATTAATGTCGGGCGTGGTGCCACCGTAGATGAGCACGCCCTGATCCACGCACTGGAGGCGAAGCAGCTTCGCGGCGCGGTCTTGGATGTGATGCAACAGGAGCCACTGCCCGAGTCGCATCCGTTTTGGACACACCCCAAGGTGACAGTGACGCCGCATATTGCTGCCGTTAGCTTCCCCGATCAGGTCTTTAAGCTGTTTGCGGATAATTACCGACGCTGGCATGCTGGCAAGCCTTTGGTTCACCACGTCGATTTTGACAAAGGGTACTAGATGACGTTTTCGGATTTGGAGACGGCGTTATCCGCAGCACAAGCATGCCAATTGTGCCAACATTGGCTATCCGATGGACCTCGTCCCGTGATCCAAGCCAGTACGGATGCGCGGGTACTGATTATCGGCCAAGCACCCGGTAGGCGCGTCCATGACAGTGGCCTGCCTTTTAATGATCCCAGTGGCGACCGCTTACGAGAATGGCTGGGGGTCACGCGCGAGCAATTCTATCAGCCCGACTTATTTGCCATTATGCCGATGGGGCTCTGTTATCCGGGCAAAGGTAAATCGGGCGATCTGCCGCCTGCCCGCATTTGTGCGCCTGTGTGGCACAAGGCAATCAAAGCGCTCCTCCCTAACGTTGCGGTGACCTTGCTGATTGGCCAGTATGCTCAGCAGTACTATTTAGCCAATAAGCCCAAAACATTGACCGAAACCGTCAAACATTGGCGGCAGTGGGCTCCGCACACTTTTGTGCTGCCTCACCCCTCGCCCAGAAATACGTTATGGCTACGTCGTCACCCATGGTTTGAAGAACAGGTAGTGCCAGCCTTGCAAACGCAGATCCAACAGGCGTTGTTCACTGCACCGAGGTAAAAAAACGCTCGCCATTGGCGAGCGTGCTAGCTTAGTCGTGATACGGACGGGACAGCTCATGCACCGCATCGACAAACACACCGGCGTTTTCCGGCGGGACATCAAGGTGGATCCCGTGGCCGAGATTAAAGACATGGCCTGTCCCTTCGCCAAATCCTTCTAGGATAGTCGCAACCTCTTGACGGATACGATCAGGCTGAGCATAGAGGATGGACGGGTCCATATTGCCTTGCAAGGCCACTTTATCGCCAATCCGTGCTTTGGCATCGGCAATATCGATTGTCCAATCTAACCCCACACCATCACAACCGGTCGCCGCGATTTTCTCAAGCCACATACCGCCGTTTTTGGTAAACAAGGTCACCGGGACACGACGGCCTTCATGTTCACGGATCAGGCCATCCACAATTTTATGCATGTATTGGAGTGAGAAGTCGTGATAATCACGCGGGGTTAATACCCCACCCCAAGTATCAAAGATCATCACCGATTGGGCGCCCGCTTTGATTTGCGCATTCAAATAGCTGGTCACGCTATCGGCAAGCTTATCGAGTAATGCATGCAGGGTTTGTGGCTCGGCATACATCATCTTCTTGAGCTTGGTAAAGGCTTTCGAGCTGCCCCCTTCCACCATGTAGGTGGCGAGCGTCCAAGGGCTGCCGGAAAAACCAATCAAGGGAACGTCTCCGTTCAATTCGTGACGAATGGTGCGTACGGCATTCATCACATATTGCAGCTCACCTTCAGGATCGGGAATGCCGATTTTATCGACGTCCGCCTTACAGGTAATCGGGCGCGCAAACTTCGGCCCCTCTCCGGTCTCAAAATACAAACCCAGTCCCATCGCATCGGGGATGGTCAAAATGTCGGAGAACAGAATAGCGGCATCGAGATCAAAGCGGCGTAATGGTTGTAAAGTCACTTCACACGCCAGTTCTGCATTTTTACACAATGACAGAAAATCACCGGCTTGCGCACGTACTTCGCGGTATTCTGGCAGATAGCGACCAGCTTGACGCATCATCCACACGGGGGTGCAATCCACTGGCTGTTTGAGTAAAGCGCGTAAATAGCGATCGTTTTTCAGTTCAGTCATTGTGTTAAAGCCTGTGAGCGAAAAGAGGCGTCATTGTATCACTGTCGAGTCGCAACAAAAGCCAACCTTTGTTAACAGGATCATAAAACTGTCATCCTAAGGGTGGGCGATGATTGCTGCTTTTCTCACCACATGATACAACCAACGCATAACGACAATAGGTCTGCGAAAGACAATTATGTTCGCATCTTACCCCGGCTTCCCTACGGCCGGGTTTTTTTATTCCTGCGCAAGCGCGCAACTTGCGTCAATCAAGCGCCGCGCAATGGTCCCTTGAGGTGCAACTGGCGGGAGTGATTGGCAATCAAACCATTGTGCATCCGTCAATTCCTCATAATCTGGCCGTAGCTGACCGCCTGCATAGTCGGCCAAAAAACCTATCATGACATTGGAAGGAAAGGCCCACGGCTGGCTATCCATATAACGGATATTTTTCACCTCAATCCCCGTTTCCTCTTTGACCTCGCGCGCCACGCACTGTTCAAGGGTTTCACCGGGCTCAACGAATCCGGCAATCACGGTATACATACCGGTTTTATGCCGTGGATGCTGTGCCAGCAGCAGTCGCTTGTCATCACGTACCGCCACAATCACACAAGGCGAGACACGCGGATAATCGTGACGCTGACAGGCGGCGCACCACATCGCCACCGACTGTGTATCCAAAACCGCACGGTGGCCACAGCGGCCGCAAAATGCTTGCTGCTTTTGCATCACATCAAGCTGAACGACTCGTCCCACTAGCGCAAACAAGTCAGCCGGTAAATCCGATAATAGCGCTCTCAAGCCCGCCATCTCATCACTCGGTAGCATGGTGTTACAATTCCATGCCCCCACCACTGGGATGTGTTGATAATGACCAACGGTGATCGTCGTCTGCACCGCAAACGGCAATTCTGATAGGGATAACAAAGGCAATGTACCGTGAGGAAGCCAGAGTTTTCCGTCGACAACCGCACACAAATAGACGGCTTGTTGATTCTGAGACATGGTCACTTCCTTAGCCTTGCAGCTATACTTGAATACTGGCAATCTAACTTCATAACGTGATGCAAAGGATTGAGCAGCCCGTTAATTTTAAGTTGGCCGTATATAGTGCCACCCATTCGCTGATCGATCACGAGGACGCCGATCATGCTGAAAAAACTTGAACGTACTAAAGCACAATGGAGCGGTTACGATGACGTCATCGATTACTGGCTCGAGTTACGTCGTCAGCTGCTGGTTGAATACTACAACGTGGCAGGTGTCGCGGTAAAAAAGAAGCAGAATCTGCCCAGCAAAGAAGAAATTGACCGCTTCTGCGATCACTTGGTCGATTACATCTCCACGGGGCATTTTAAAATTTATAACATGGTCATGGAGCGATGGCAGTCTACCGGCTTCTCGGCAACACAAGAAACCGATAACTTGTATTTCCGCATTGTTGACACCACGGATCCCCTGCTCGATTTCAACGACAAGTTTAGTGAGCTTGATTGGGACGATGAGGACTATCACTTCCCCGACTTTGATGAAGACATCTCATCGGTCGGTGAACTGCTGGAACAACGTTTCGAGTTAGAAGACACGCTGATTCGTGTCATTGCAGACAGTTTGGCCCACCCGCCGGGCGCCTAAAAATAAGCACCGAATCCGTCGCCTCTTGGCGGCGTTTTTTTGTGCTCTAGGGCAGAAAAACAAAAGGCACCTCCGAGGAGGTGCCTTTTCAATGGTGCGAGACAATCCATTAATTGTCGTCGTTCAGTCCTGCATTCAACAGTGCTGCCAGATCTTGTGAGGCTTGCTCAGCATCAATCTGTGGTGCAACAGGCTGTTCAGGCTCAGCACGTTTGGCTTGACGATCTTTATGATACGCGAAACCAGTACCGGCTGGGATCAAACGACCCACAATCACGTTCTCTTTCAGACCACGTAAGTCATCACGTTTACCCGCTACAGCTGCTTCTGTCAGCACGCGCGTGGTTTCCTGGAACGATGCCGCTGAGATGAATGACTCAGTCGCCAACGAGGCTTTAGTGATACCCAGCAGGTCACGACCATAGGTCGCTGGACGCTTGCCTTCCGCTTCAAGTTCACGGTTAGCAATAGTCACACGAGAGTATTCCACTTGCTCGCCTTCCAAGAAGTCGGTATCACCTGCAGACTTAATGGTCACCTTACGCAGCATCTGACGCACGATGGTCTCGATGTGCTTATCGTTGATCTTAACGCCTTGCAAACGGTAAACGTCTTGAACTTCGTTGGTGATGTACTCAGCCACTGCGTGAACACCACGCAGACGCAAGATGTCGTGTGGTGATTCTGGACCATCAGCGATCACATCACCTTTCTCGACTTTTTCACCTTCGAATACGTTGAGCTGACGCCATTTTGGAATCATCTCTTCGTAGGCTTGGCCTTCTTCTGGGGTGATGATCAGACGACGTTTACCTTTGGTTTCTTTACCGAAGGAAACAGTACCTGTGATCTCCGCCAAGATAGCTGGCTCTTTTGGCTTACGCGCTTCGAACAGGTCAGCAACACGTGGCAGACCACCGGTGATATCCTTGGTACCGCCGCTTTCTTGCGGGATACGCGCCAAGGTGTCACCAATGCCAACGTTCGCGCCGTCATCAAGCTGAACAATTGCGTTACCCGGCAAGAAGTATTGAACCGGCATATCAGTGCCTGGGATCATCATGTCATTGCCTTGCGCATCAACCAGTTTCACTGCAGGACGCTTATCTTTACCGGATGATGGGCGCTCAGAAGCATCCATTACCACGATAGAAGACAGACCAGTCAGTTCATCAGTTTGACGCTGCATGGTGACGCCATCAATCATGTCTACGAAGCGAACGCTACCTTCTACTTCGGTGATGATTGGCATGGTGTGCGGATCCCAGTTAGCAACAACGTCGCCAGCTTCAACCGCTTCACCATCTTTCTTGCTCAGCAAGGCACCGTAAGGCACTTTGTAGCTTTCTTTCGTACGACCGAACTCATCAACAATGGTCATCTCTGACGCACGCGAGGTAATCACTAGCTTACCGTCGCTATTGGTCACGGATTTCACATTGTGCAGGTGCATAGAACCTTTGTTCTTCACCTGGATGTTGTTTTCTGCCGCCGCACGCGATGCCGCACCACCGATGTGGAACGTACGCATGGTCAGCTGTGTACCTGGCTCACCGATAGACTGTGCCGCGATAACGCCCACAGACTCACCGTGGTTCACCAAGTGACCACGTGCCAAATCACGACCGTAACAGTGTGCACAACAACCGAAATCAGTTTCACAAGTTACGACAGAGCGTACTTTTACCTTATCGACAGAGTGCTGCTCAAGAATGTCACACCACTTCTCATCCAACAGGGTGTTACGTGGTGCAAGCACCTCGTCAGTACCCGGCTTCAGTACGTCTTCAGCGACGACACGACCCAGCACACGCTCACGCAGTGCTTCTTTCACGTCACCGCCTTCGATAACCGCCATCATGTGGATACCGCCTTCGGTGCCACAATCGGTTTCGGTCACGACCACGTCTTGGGCTACGTCAACCAGACGACGAGTCAGGTAACCTGAGTTCGCTGTCTTCAATGCGGTATCTGCAAGACCCTTACGCGCACCGTGCGTAGAGATAAAGTACTGAAGAACGTTCAGGCCTTCACGGAAGTTCGCCGTGATTGGCGTTTCGATGATAGAGCCATCTGGCTTCGCCATCAGACCACGCATACCGGCTAGCTGACGAATCTGTGCAGCAGAACCACGTGCGCCTGAGTCGGCCATCATGTAAACACTGTTGAACGACTTCTGGGTTTCTTCTTCGCCGTCACGGTTAATCACTGTCTCGTTAGACAGGTTATCCATCATGGCTTTTGCAACTTGTTCGTTCGCTGCAGCCCAGATATCGATCACTTTGTTGTAACGTTCGCCCGCGGTAACCAGACCAGATTGGAACTGCTCTTGGATTTCCGCAACTTCTGCTTCTGCTGCTTCGATCAAGTCGTACTTGGCTTGTGGGATCACCATATCGTCGATACCGACAGAGGTGCCCGACAGTGCCGCGTAGGCAAAACCGGTGTACATGATTTGGTCAGCAAAAATAACGGTGTCTTTCAGACCCAGCTTACGGTAACAGGTGTTGAGCAAGTTAGAGATTTGCTTTTTACCCAACGGCTGGTTAACCAAGTCAAATGACAGGCCTTCCGGCACGATGGTCCACAGCATGGCACGACCGACGGTGGTATCAACCAGTGATACTTTCTCGGTACGAGCGCCCATCTCATCGATATCAACTTGCTTGATACGCACTTTTACACGCGTATGCAGTTCAGCATGGCCTGTGCGGTAAACCTTTTCGGCTTCGCCTGGGCCTGCCAAGTACATGCCTTCGCCTTTGCCGTTCACCTTCTCACGGGTCATGTAGTAAAGACCCAGTACCACGTCCTGAGACGGTACGATGATAGGATCACCGGATGCTGGCGATAGGATGTTGTTGGTCGACATCATCAACGCACGCGCTTCGAGCTGGGCTTCCAGCGTCAGCGGTACGTGAACAGCCATCTGGTCACCATCGAAGTCGGCGTTATAGGCCGCACACACCAATGGGTGTAGCTGAATCGCTTTACCTTCGATAAGCACAGGTTCAAACGCTTGGATACCCAAACGGTGAAGTGTTGGTGCACGGTTTAGCAGGACAGGGTGTTCACGGATGACTTCATCCAAGATATCCCATACTACAGCTTCTTCGCGCTCAACCATCTTCTTGGCGGCTTTGATGGTGGTCGCGAGACCACGAGTCTCAAGCTTGCCGTAGATAAACGGTTTAAATAGCTCTAGTGCCATTTTCTTTGGCAGACCACACTGATGCAGACGCAAGTATGGACCTACGGTGATTACCGAACGGCCAGAGTAGTCAACACGTTTACCCAGCAGGTTCTGACGGAAACGACCCTGCTTACCTTTGATCATGTCAGCCAGCGATTTAAGCGGACGCTTGTTCGAGCCAGTGATGGCACGACCACGACGACCGTTATCAAGCAGGGCATCCACAGACTCTTGCAGCATGCGTTTTTCGTTACGCACGATGATGTCTGGTGCAGCAAGATCAAGCAGGCGCTTCAAACGGTTGTTACGGTTGATCACACGACGGTAAAGGTCGTTCAGATCCGAGGTCGCAAAACGACCACCGTCCAACGGTACCAATGGACGCAAGTCTGGCGGCAACACAGGCAGCACAGTCAGGATCATCCACTCAGGGTTGTTACCTGATTGCAAGAAGGCTTCCACCAGCTTCAAACGCTTAGTGATCTTCTTACGTTTGGTTTCAGAGTTGGTTTCTTCCAACTCTTCACGCATTTGCTCTGTCTCAACTGACAGATCCATGTTCGCCAGCAGTGCTTTCACTGCTTCTGCGCCCATGCGCGCATCAAATTCGTCGCCCCACTCTTCCAACGCGTCCAAGTACTGCTCTTCAGACAGCATCTGACCACGCTCAAGGTTGGTCATACCTGGCTCAATCACCACGTAGGATTCAAAGTAAAGCACACGCTCGATGTCACGTAGCGGCATGTCCATCAGCAAACCAATGCGTGATGGTAGCGACTTCAGGAACCAAATGTGGGCAACTGGTGAAGCCAGCTCAATGTGACCCATACGCTCACGGCGCACTTTGGTCTGAGTAACTTCAACGCCACATTTTTCACAAATGACGCCACGGTGCTTCAGGCGCTTGTATTTACCACAAAGACATTCGTAGTCTTTGACCGGGCCGAAGATACGTGCACAGAACAAACCGTCACGCTCAGGCTTAAAGGTACGGTAGTTGATGGTTTCTGGCTTTTTCACTTCACCAAACGACCATGAACGGATCATGTCTGGTGAGGCTAGACCGATTTTGATCGAATCAAATTCTTCGGTCTTATGCTGTGCTTTCAGAAACTTAAGTAAGTCTTTCACAATCGGCTCCTGTGAGGAGTTGACCCATAAAGGCGCTGACAGGCAGCGCCTTCATATTCTTACCGGAGAGAGTCAGCCAGCGGCTTACTCGTCTTCCAGCTCGATGTTGATACCCAACGAGCGGATTTCTTTCAGCAATACGTTGAAAGATTCCGGCATGCCCGGCTCCATACGATGGTCGCCATCCACGATGTTCTTATACATCTTGGTACGGCCATTAACGTCATCCGACTTCACGGTGAGCATTTCTTGTAGGGTATAGGCAGCACCGTATGCTTCCAGTGCCCATACTTCCATCTCACCGAATCGCTGACCACCGAACTGTGCCTTACCACCCAGCGGCTGCTGAGTTACAAGGCTGTACGAGCCAGTTGAACGGGCGTGCATCTTGTCATCAACCAAGTGGTTCAGTTTCAGCATGTACATGTAACCCACGGTTACTGGACGCTCAAACTTCTCACCCGTGCGGCCATCATAAAGCGCTAGCTGACCTGACTCTGGCAGATCACCCAGTTTGAGTAGCTCTTTGATCAACGGCTCTGGTGCACCGTCAAAGACAGGCGATGCCGTTGGAAGACCATCACGCAGGTTGTTCACCAAGGTGCGTACTTCGTCGTCAGTCAGTTTACTAATGTCCACTTTCTGACGGGTATCGCCCAGACTATAGACCTTCTGCAGGAACTCGCGGAATTTCGCCAGTTCTTGCTGCTCTTTGAGCATGCGGTTGATCTTATCACCGATACCTTTCGCCGCCAGACCCATGTGTGTTTCTAGGATCTGACCGATGTTCATACGTGAAGGTACACCCAGCGGGTTAAGAACCAGATCCACAGGAACACCGTTTTCGTCGTAAGGCATGTCTTCAACTGGGTTAATCTTCGAGATTACACCTTTGTTACCGTGACGACCGGCCATCTTGTCACCTGGCTGGATGCGACGTTTAACGGCCAAGTAGACTTTAACGATTTTCAGTACGCCAGGAGCCAAATCATCACCTTGAGTGATCTTACGGCGCTTGGTTTCGAACTTCTTATCGAACTCGGCTTTAATTTCGTCGTATTGCTCAGCCAGCTGCTCTAGCTGGGTTTGCTGTGCTTCATCATCCAGTGTTTGTGTCAACATGGTCTTACGATCCATGCCGTCTAACTGGTTGTCGGTATAACCGGCTTGAGAAAGCAGTGAACGAACACGCGCTAGCAGACCACCTTCAAGGATAGAGAACTCCTCGGTCAGGTCTTTCTTCGCTTCTTTCAGCTGCATCTCTTCGATTTCGAGTGCACGCTTGTCTTTCTCTACGCCATCGCGAGTAAAGACTTGTACATCGATAACCGTACCTGATACACCGTTCGGCACACGCAGTGACGAGTCTTTCACGTCAGAGGCTTTTTCGCCGAAGATTGCACGCAGCAGTTTCTCTTCTGGTGTCAGTTGCGTTTCGCCTTTTGGCGTCACTTTACCAACCATGATATCGCCGCCTTTCACTTCGGCACCGATATACACAACCCCTGACTCATCCAGTTTCGATAGCGCTGCTTCACCCACGTTTGGAATGTCCGCGGTGATTTCTTCGCTGCCCAACTTGGTATCACGCGCCACACAAGAAAGCTCTTGAATGTGGATAGTGGTTAAACGGTCTTCCTGCGCGACGCGCTCAGAAATAAGGATGGAATCCTCAAAGTTATAACCGTTCCATGGCATGAACGCGATACGCATGTTCTGACCCAGTGCTAGCTCGCCCAAGTCAGTCGATGGGCCGTCAGCCAGTACGTCACCTTTTGCCACTTGGTGGCCCGGCATCACAGTTGGACGCTGGTTAATACAGGTGTTCTGGTTAGAACGGGTGTACTTAGTCAGGTTGTAGATGTCGATACCCGCTTCACCAGGTACCAGCTCATCTTCATTCACTTTCAGTACGATGCGCGAAGCATCAACTGACTGGATGATACCGCCACGTTTCGCAACCGCGGTAACACCTGAGTCAACCGCCACATTGCGCTCGATACCCGTACCAACCAGCGGCTTTTGCGCACGCAATGTTGGAACGGCCTGACGTTGCATGTTCGCACCCATCAAGGCACGGTTCGCATCGTCATGCTCAAGGAATGGGATCAGAGAGGCTGCCACCGATACAACCTGGTTGGTTGCAACGTCCATGTACTGAACATGGTCACGTGGGTGCAGACCTGATTCCCCTTTCTCACGCGCAGTGATCAGTTCATCAGTGAACGAGCCATCTTCGTTCAGCGCGGCGTTCGCCTGCGCAATCACGTAGTGACCTTCTTCAATCGCTGACAAGTAATCGATTTGATCGGTCACTTTACCGTCAACCACTTTACGGTATGGGGTTTCCAAGAAGCCGTAAGCGTTACAACGCGCAAACGCTGACAGTGAGTTAATCAGACCGATGTTCGGACCTTCAGGAGTTTCGATCGGACAGAGACGACCGTAGTGCGTCGCGTGTACGTCTCGAACTTCAAAGCCGGCGCGCTCACGCGTCAAACCACCTGGACCCAATGCAGAGATACGACGTTTGTGCGTCACCTCAGACAACGGGTTGTTTTGGTCCATAAATTGTGACAACTGAGATGAACCAAAGAACTCTTTCACCGCGGCCGAAATTGGCTTAGCGTTGATCAGGTCTTGTGGCATCACATTGTCAAGGTCACCCAGGCTCAGGCGCTCTTTAACCGCACGCTCAACACGTACCAAACCAACACGGAATTGGTTCTCGGCCATTTCGCCAACCGAACGAATACGACGGTTACCTAGGTGGTCGATGTCGTCCACTTCACCGATACCGTTACGGATATCGATCAGTTTACGCATCACTTCAATGATGTCTTCTTTGCTCAGTACGCCAGGACCGGTTAGTTCATCACGCCCTAATGAGCTGTTGAACTTCATACGGCCCACCGCTGATAGATCGTAACGATCTTCAGAGAAGAAGAGGCTTTCGAACAGTTGTTCTGCCGCTTCTTTTGTTGGTGGCTCGCCTGGGCGCATCATGCGATAGATTTCAACCAACGCAGTCAAACGATCCGTGGTGTTGTCGATACGCAAGGTATCTGACATGTACGGACCATGATCTAAGTCGTTGGTGAACAGGGTTTCGATTTTCTTGTGACCCGCTTGCGACAATTGCGCCAGTGTCTCCAGGCTTAACTCTTGGTTAGCCGAGACAATCACTTCGCCTGTGTCTTGGTTAACGTAATCACGTGCAGAAATCTTGCCTGCGATGTACTCAACCGGCACTTCGATGTGATCGACGTTATCTTTCGCCAACTGACGGATGTGGCGAGCGGTAATACGGCGACCCTGTTCAACATAAACGGTGCCGTTGGCTTCAATGTCAAAGCTGGCTGTTTCGCCACGTAGACGATCAGGCACCAGTTCCATGACTAGCGCTTTACCTTTGACTTCAAAGACAACTTTATCGAAGAACAGATCCAGGATCTCTTCCGTTGTATATTCCAGCGCACGCAGAATAATCGATGCAGGCAGCTTACGACGACGGTCGATACGAACGTAAACGATATCCTTAGGATCAAATTCGAAATCCAACCATGAACCACGGTATGGGATCACGCGTGCGTTATATAGCACTTTTCCTGAGGAATGGGTTTTACCCTTATCGCTGTCGAAAAAGACGCCCGGACTACGGTGCAGCTGGGATACGATAACCCTCTCAGTACCATTGATGACAAAGGTACCATTTTCAGTCATGAGCGGAATTTCGCCCATATAGACTTCTTGTTCTTTGATGTCTTTAACGGTACCAGCCGGGGCATCTTTATCAAACATCACCAAGCGCAGTTTCACGCGTAGTGGTGCCGAATAGGTTACGCCGCGAATTTGGCATTCTTTGACATCGAAAACTGGCTCACCGAGACGATAGCTAACGTATTGCAGCTCGGAATTGCCGTTGTAGCTCTGAATTGGAAAGACAGAGCGAAAGGCAGCTTCAAGACCGTATTGCCCTTCTGGATCCTGCTCGATAAACTTCTCAAAAGATTCAAGCTGGATCGACAGCAAGTATGGCACGTCCAGAACTTGAGGACGCTTACCAAAATCCTTACGGATACGCTTTTTCTCGGTATAAGAGTAAACCATAGGGTTCCTCAGCTCGCTGATAAGTGACCCAAACTGTCCAGTACAAGGGACAGTGACTAAACAACCACCGTTTAGTGTAGGAAAATCAAAGCGCTTGCTTTGATTTTTTTTGCATGGTCAGCAGTGATAAAACGGGGTGGAAATTTCACTACCGCCCTACAGCGCAAAAAGGCCGGTGGCTATTTAGCCACCAGCCAATGCCCTTTCAGGCTAAGAAATTAAGTATAAATTACTTAACTTCAACAGAAGCACCAGCTTCTTCTAGCTGAGCTTTAAGCGCTTCAGCTTCTTCTTTCTCAACACCTTCTTTCAGAGGTGCAGGAGCGCCGTCAACCAGAGCTTTCGCTTCTTTCAGGCCTAGACCAGTTGCGCCACGAACCGCTTTGATAACTGCTACTTTGTTAGCACCAGCTTCTTTCAGGATTACGTCAAATTCGGTTTGCTCTTCAGCAGCACCGCCTTCAGCAGCACCACCAGCAACAACTGCTGCTGCAGCTGATACGCCGAATTTTTCTTCCATTGCTTCGATTAGCTCAACAACTTGCATTACAGACATGTCTGCAATTGCGTCTAGGATTTGCTCGTTAGTGATAGACATAACAATTCTCTTTAAAGTCAACAATAATTAGATTAAGCAACCAATGTAAAAGGGCAATTACGCCGCTTCTTTTTGGTCGCGAACAGCGGCAATAGTACGAACCAGCTTGCCTGCAGATGCTTCTTTCAGACCCATCATCAGGCGTGCAATTGCTTCGTCGTACGTTGGCAGTGTTGCCAATACCTCTGGGTCAGTGATCGCACCTTCGAATGCAGCAGACTTGATCTCAAACTCTTTGTTCTCTTTTGCGAAGTCTTTGAAAAGACGCGCAGCGGCACCAGGGTGCTCGTTAGAAAACGCAATCAGAGTTGGACCAACGAAAGTGTCTTTTAGACACTCGTAGTCAGTGCCTTCAACTGCACGGCGAGCCAGTGTATTACGAACAACTTTCATGAAAACGCCCGCTTCACGCGCTTGTTTACGTAGAGAAGTCATCGCATCCACGGTTACACCGCGAGAATCAGCAACTACTGCAGACAGGGCACCACTGGCAGCTTCGTTGACTTCAGCAACAATTGCTTTTTTGTCTTGAAGGTTTAAAGCCATTTGGATTTGCTCCTGGATTGTTTAACACCACTCTCTACAGCTTTGCAGAGAGAGCTTGTACGGTGCAGATCCAAGAAAGACGAGAAATCTATCATGTTCTGGCACCGTCTACGTAGGAAATATTAAGTTCGTAATGAACGCCTACGGTCTTGGACGAAGTCTGTTAAACAGACTCAGCCATAAAATTGTGAAGCGAGAGAGTATAAACTACTCACTCGCTTCTGGCAATTAGCTTGCGCTGGTTTCCAGAGTGTTCTGGTCCAGAGCAACACCTGCGCCCATGGTGGTAGACAGGCTAACTTTCTTAATGAAAGTACCTTTTGCTGAAGTTGGCTTCGCCTTCTTCAGAGCAACCAACAGCGCTTCCAGGTTTTCTTTCAGGCTGTTCGCGTCAAAGTCTACTTTACCGATGGTGGTGTGAACGATGCCGTTCTTGTCGTTACGGTAACGAACCTGACCTGCTTTCGCGTTCTTAACCGCTTCAGCAACGTTAGGCGTTACAGTACCCACTTTCGGGTTTGGCATCAGGCCGCGAGGACCTAGGATAGTACCCAATTGGCCAACAACGCGCATAGCGTCTGGTGAAGCGACAACGACGTCAAAGTTCATTTCGCCTTTCTTCACTTGCTCAGCCAGATCTTCCATACCAACGATGTCGGCACCCGCTTCTTTCGCGGCTTCAGCGTTCGCACCTTGTGTGAACACAGCAACACGGATATCACGGCCAGTACCGTGTGGCAGTACAGTTGCGCCACGAACGTTCTGGTCTGATTTACGTGCATCGATGCCAAGGTTGACAGCAACGTCAACGCTTTCAACAAATTTAGCAGTCGCCAGTTCCTTCAGTAGAGCAACGGCTTCGTTGATGTCGTACTCTTTGGTCACATCAACTTTTTCGCGGATTACGCGCATGCGCTTAGTCATTTTAGCCATTGTCTTAACCCTCTACGTTCAGGCCCATTGAACGGGCAGTACCCGCAATAGAGCGTTTCATCGCTTCGATGTCCGCACCGGTCATGTCTGCCGCTTTGGTTTCTGCGATCTCTTGGATCTGAGCGTCAGTGACGGTACCCACTTTTTCAGTGTTTGGACGACCTGAACCAGACTTAACGCCTGCTGCTTTCTTAAGAAGAACTGCCGCTGGCGGAGTCTTAGTAACGAAAGTGAAAGAACGATCGTTGTATACAGTGATAACAACAGGAATCGGCAGACCTTTCTCGATAGATTCGGTCTTCGCGTTAAACGCTTTACAGAATTCCATGATGTTCACACCGTGTTGACCTAGAGCAGGACCAACCGGTGGCGATGGGTTAGCTGCACCCGCTGCAACTTGCAGCTTGATGTAAGCTTCTACTTTCTTTGCCATTATTCAATTACCTAATTTTGGGTACTAACGTCTACCTGACGATAGACTCCCCGTTTAACAAAAGGGCGCGAAATTATAGTCAAATTTCGCGCCCTTGCCAACCGTTGATGATGCTTTTTTGATCAGGTTTTTTCTACCTGGCCAAACTCAAGCTCAACTGGGGTTGCACGGCCAAAGATAGACACAGACACCTTAAGGCGGTTCTTGTCATAGTCCACTTCTTCAACCACACCGTTAAAGTCTGCAAATGGTCCTTCCGTCACGCGAACCACTTCACCAGCCTCAAAGACGGTTTTGTGTACGGGTGACTCACTCGCTTTTTCAAGACGGTTGAGAATCGCATCGGCTTCTTTGTCTGAAATCGGCGCAGGACGATCTGAGGTGCCACCGATGAAGCCCATTACACGAGGAACACTGCGTACCAAGTGCCAAGATTCATCGTTCATCACCATTTGTACTAGCACGTAGCCTGGGAAGAATTTGCGCTCACTTTTACGGCGCTGGCCTTGACGCATTTCAACCACTTCTTCGGTTGGCACCAAGACTTCACCAAAGTGATCTTCCATTTCGTGCATTTTGATATGTTCACGCAATGACTGCGCAACACGGCTTTCAAAACCAGAGAAAGCCTGAACCACATACCAACGTTTTTTGGGAGCTTCGCTCATGTACTTTTACCTCACACGCCAGTGATTAGGCGGACTAGACGGACCATAATCCCGTCAACGCCCCACAGGATGAGCGCCATAACGACAGTAACAGCCAGAACGATGAGAGTGGTTTGTAAGGTCTCTTGACGCGTAGGCCATACAACTTTACGCACTTCCATACGCGATTCGCGTGCAAACGTGATCGCAGCTTTTCCTTTCATCGTGAGTGCAGCAATACCACCAGCAGCGGCAACTAACACCACTACAGCAGCAGCTCGCACTACCACAGACACGTCACTGTACAGGCTATTCCCTACCACGGCTGCGGCCAACAGGACAAAAACAACACCCCATTTAAGGATGTCCATCGAACCGGATTGGGTCTCAGCGTTCGCTTTCATACATTCTACCTGTAACAAGTCTACATAGACGGCAATGTCTTTGCAGCCAAAACACCATAATGCCTTGGCAATGACACGCGGTGCTCGTATTTATCACACCTAAGGGTGTCAATACGAGCACCAACACGCTGCATTTGTTCACTAAAACTGGGCAAAATAGCAACAATATAAGTGTCAAACGCAGAAAAAGGGCATCAAATGATGCCCTTTTTACTAGTGTTTCGTCAAATCATTATTCAACGATGTTGGCAACAACACCAGCGCCTACGGTACGGCCACCTTCACGGATAGCGAAACGTAGACCTTCGTCCATCGCGATTGGCGCGATCAGGGTAACAACCATCTTGATGTTGTCACCAGGCATTACCATCTCAACGCCTTCTGGCAGTTCGATAGTACCGGTCACGTCAGTTGTACGGAAGTAGAACTGTGGACGGTAGCCTTTGAAGAACGGAGTATGACGGCCGCCTTCGTCTTTAGACAGTACGTATACTTCTGACTCGAACTTGGTGTGCGGGGTGATTGAACCAGGCTTCGCCAGTACTTGACCACGCTCAACTTCGTCACGCTTAGTACCACGCAGAAGAACACCAACGTTCTCACCAGCACGGCCTTCGTCTAGAAGCTTACGGAACATTTCAACACCAGTACAAGTGGTCTTGGTGGTGTCTTTCATGCCCACGATTTCTACTTCGTCACCAACGGTGATGATGCCTTGCTCAACACGACCAGTTACTACAGTACCACGGCCTTGGATTGAGAATACGTCTTCGATTGGCAGGATGAACGGCTTGTCGATCGCACGCTCTGGCTCTGGGATGTAAGAATCCAGTGCTTCCGCTAGCTCAACAATCTTCTGTTCCCACTGCTCTTCACCGTTCAGAGCACCTAGTGCTGAACCTTGGATTACTGGGCAGTCGTCACCTGGGAAGTCATACTCTGAAAGCAGCTCACGTACTTCCATTTCAACTAGCTCAAGCAGCTCTTCATCATCAACCATGTCACATTTGTTCATGAATACGATGATGTATGGGATACCTACCTGACGGCCTAGCAGGATGTGCTCACGAGTCTGTGGCATTGGGCCATCAGTCGCTGCTACTACTAGGATACCACCGTCCATTTGCGCTGCACCGGTGATCATGTTTTTCACGTAGTCGGCGTGCCCTGGGCAGTCAACGTGCGCGTAGTGGCGAGTTGGCGTATCGTATTCTACGTGCGAAGTCGCGATGGTGATACCACGCTCACGCTCTTCTGGTGCGTTATCGATTGATGCGAAGTCACGCGCTGCACCACCGTGTACTTTTGCAAGTACAGTACAGATAGCGGCAGTCAGAGTAGTTTTACCGTGGTCAACGTGGCCGATAGTACCAACGTTAACGTGCGGTTTCGTACGTTCAAATTTTTCTTTAGACATGACAGTCCCTCTAAGCACGGTATTTCGGTGGCATTACGACCACACAACCAACAATTAGGTTTGTTGAGTATATATCAAACGGCTTGAAGTTACCTTGGAGAGGATGGTGCTGATAGGCAGATTTGAACTGCCGACCTCACCCTTACCAAGGGTGCGCTCTACCGACTGAGCTATATCAGCACTCTAAAAAGAGTGGAGCGGGCAGCGGGAATCGAACCCGCATCATCAGCTTGGAAGGCTGAGGTAATAGCCATTATACGATGCCCGCAATCGTTTCTCGTAGAGCTATTCAAACAATTTGAAAATGGTGGTGGGAGAAGGATTCGAACCTTCGAAGGCTGAGCCGTCAGATTTACAGTCTGATCCCTTTGACCGCTCGGGAATCCCACCTAATTTTGGTGCCGGCTGCCGGAATCGAACTGGCGACCTACTGATTACAAGTCAGTTGCTCTACCAACTGAGCTAAGCCGGCGACAAGTGCTGCGCATTCTATGCGATGAAATGGGGCCTTGCAATAGGAAAAATCAAAAAAACAGGTGATTTTTTCGCCTGTTGCACAATTTAGGGCTTAATTGTTGCTAAAATAGCCAATCCTAAATAACAACAACGCGGACCACTACTTTTCCTGATACGCAGATTGCGGTATCGTCCACCTCTTTATTGGCTTAAGGCAAACGGACCATGAACGCAACGCTAACGCCTTATTTGTCGTTCGACCGTCAACAATGGGCTGAACTGAGGGATGCAGTGCCCATGACGCTCACCGAAGACGACATTGAACGCCTGCGAGGGCTAAACGAGCACCTCTCAATGGATGAGGTGAGAGATGTTTACTTGCCTCTGTCACGACTACTCAATCTGTATATCAAGTCGCGCAAGAGTCGCACTGAGGTGCTCGACGAGTTTTTGACTCAGCCTGCCTCCAATCATGTCCCTTATATTATTGGGATTGCAGGCAGTGTCGCGGTCGGTAAAAGTACCACTGCACGTTTATTAAAAACCCTACTGACTCGCTGGCCCGATCACCCCAAGGTAGCCTTAGTGACTACCGACGGTTTTTTGTATTCCAACGCGGAGTTGGAAGCGCGTGGATTGATGAAACGAAAAGGCTTTCCTCAATCATATAACATGCGCAAATTGGTGGAGTTTGTGGCAGATGTAAAATCCGGTAAAGCCTGTGTGGAAGCGCCGATATACTCACATTTGGTGTATGACATCACTGGTGAAGTGCAGAAAGTCGAAAAGCCAGATATTTTGATCCTAGAGGGATTGAACGTTTTACAGAGTGGGATGGATTACCCACATGATCCTCATCATGTGTTTATTTCAGATTTTCTCGACTTCTCTATTTATGTTGACGCTGAACCGGCATTACTCAAGCACTGGTATATCGAGCGATTTATGAAATTCCGTCGCGGCGCCTTTTTAGACCCAGATGCGTATTTTCATCACTACACGCGTCTATCGGTTGCCGAGGCCAAAGATACCGCCGCGAGTATTTGGGATGAAATCAACGGGCGGAACTTAATGGAAAACATTCTTCCTACCCGAGAGAGAGCCAGCTTGATCTTAGAGAAAGGCGCTAATCATTCGGTCCAGCGCATTCGCGTACGTAAGTAACTGTTAGTCATCACGCCTTAGTGAAATTTCTCCCCCTAAATAGGGTGTGATGACACCATCCACGTCCAGTAACAACGCACCGTGTTCATCAATCCCACGCTCAATACCGCGAACTTCGCGATCCCCCATCAAGAGTTTCACGGGGCGCCCTTTGAAGTTATCTAATTGCTGCCAATCATCCATGATCCCCGCTAAGCCGGTTTTTTCATAATCGAGCAACGCGTCTTGTAAACGGCTTATCAATACACTGGCAAGCACGTTACGTGATGGCATCGGCTGACACGCATCGGCCAATCGTGCCCACGGCTGATCAATATGCTCGCTGACGTGCGGTCCCATACCAATATTCAGCCCCATCCCGATCACAAGATGTGCCGCATCACCGGTTTGCCCCGTCATTTCCACTAAGATGCCCGCAAGCTTTTTATCTTGATAATAGAGATCGTTCGGCCATTTTACTTTCACACCAGGCGCGCCCAGTTCATGCAACGCCTTGGTCATCGCCACACCCACCACAAGGCTCAACCCCATCGCAGCCGCCGGTCCCGCCTCAAGGCGCCAATACATAGATAGATACAGATTGCTCCCGAACGGTGATTGCCACACACGCCCTCGCCGACCGCGTCCTTGCTGTTGATACTCAGCCAAACACACACTACCTGACGTCAGTTGTCCAACACGCTCCATCAAGTGCTGGTTGGTAGAGTCAATGACTGGGATAACGGATAAGGCAGGCACATCAGTGTGATCACTTAGCCAAGCTTCATCGAGCAACTCAATCGGTTGCGATAAGCAATAGCCTTTACCTTGCACACGGTAAATATCTAGCCCCCATGACTGCAACACTTTAATGTGTTTGCTGATAGCCGCCCGGCTCATGCCCAACGCGTCTCCTAGCATTTCGCCTGAGTGGAATTCACCGTCGGATAAACGGCCGATAAGGGCTAACCTTGCGCTATGTGTACGGCTCATTGCGCCTCCAAGGTGGTTTCACCCTGTGCGCCCATAAAGCGCACCTCATGGTGTAAGGTGACACCAAACCGCGCCTGTACGTCATTGACCACGCGTTTTGCAAGTTGGACGACGTCTTCGCTAGTCGCATGATCAGCGTTAGTCAGCACTAATGCTTGCTTAGGATGGACACGCGCACCGCCTTGTCTCGCTCCTTTTAAGCCACATTGGTCAATTAACCAGCCAGCTGCAAGCTTCGCTTTGCCCTCACCAGCCGGGTACATGGGCATCTCGGGATAACGAGTTTGCAAGGTTTGCGCATGCTGTGCATCCACCACTGGGTTTTTAAAGAAGCTCCCTGCATTACCGCATTCCCGTGGATCGGGGAGCTTAGCTTGGCGAATCGCACACACTGCATCAAAAATAGTTTGCGCGGACACCTGCTCACCATTGAGATCTGCCAGCGCTCCATATTTGAGCACTGGCTGCCACGCCTTCGCTAATCGAAATCCCACTTGCGTGATCACCCACCCCGTCATCGCGTCAGTTTTAAAAATGGAGTCGCGATACCCAAATTGGCAGGCTTCTCGCGTCAAGCGGCGTGTTTCCTGAGTACGTGGATTGACGATATCGACATAGGCGCAACGTTCGCAAAACTCGACACCATAAGCGCCAATGTTTTGAATCGGGGCCGCGCCCACACATCCCGGAATAAGGGCAAGATTTTCCAGCCCGGGCATGCCTTGCTCAATCGTCCAAGCAACCAGTTGGTGCCAAGACTGGCCGGCGCCCACATGCAGAAGATAGTCGTGCGGCGTTTCCTCTACCTCAAGACCAGACAAGCGGTTTAGCACCACCACACCCGCGTAATCTTCACAAAACAGCAGATTACTGCCTTCCCCAACGATCAACTTGGGTAAGCTTGCATAGTCTGGATGCTGCCAAATGGCGTATAAGTCAGCAATGCTATGCGCTTCAACCACCGCATAAGCGCGTGCTGGTAAACCAAATGTATGATGGGGTGTCAAAGACACATCAGATAACCACTTCATGAATGCATTACGCTGTCAGGAAACTCAGTGATAGGTATACTACCTGTCCTGCTCGTATTGCGCACCTATTGGACTATGGATAATTATCGTATTCACCCGCTGGAGCCATTGCGTTTTCCATTGCTGGCTCGGCTTTATAAAACTCACTACCCACCGGGAAAGCCCAAAAAAGATGAAATAATTTGGGTGATTGATGGTCCAAATGGCTTGTGTGGCGCAGTGCGTTTTCAGCAACGGCCAACCTATCAGCTATTAACCGGCATGCTCATTAGCCCAGCGCTGCGAGGAACGGGGTTGAGTGATCGTTTACTGACCGACGTCCAAGAGACGATCGCGACAAAGCCGTGTTTCTGCCTTGCCTTTCGCCATCTCACTGGGCTTTACGCGCGCCACGGTTTTGATGTGGTCGAACGCGAGGCGCTACCCGAGGGTCTCGCTACCCGATTTGACAGTTATTGTCACGCCGGCAAAGACTTGGTTGCGATGGCGTATCAGGGGAAAGCGTGATGATAATGGCAAAGCCTAGGATCAGAGATCCGTTGCTTGCCACGATTTCTGGTACAATTCAGGGTTTAGCATCAAACCGCTCGACTCTGGCCGTCGAACAACATGAGGTAACAATGGATTCAGCTAACGCAAATCGGCAGCTAATTGATCGCCTGCCCACCATTGCGCACCAGCCAGAACATCTCGAAACGTTATTAGACGCAGTTTCTTTTAGAGAACGGCTGCTTAGCGAAATTAAAAACGCCAAATCACGTATCTATCTGGTTGCCCTGTATCTACAAGATGATGAGGCCGGACGTAGCGTACTCGACGCTTTGTATGAGGCGAAACAAGCGAACCCCGAGCTCGACATCAAAGTACTGGTTGATTGGCACCGTGCACAACGGGGGCTAATTGGCGCCGAACAATCGGATGGCAATGCGGCCCTGTATCGTGCTTATGCCGAGCGCTACACCCACAAGATTGAAGTCTTGGGCGTCCCAGTGCGAAACCGCGAGGTCTTTGGAGTCTTGCACCTCAAAGGCTTTGTCTTTGATGACAAGGTTCTTTACAGCGGCGCCAGCCTCAATGATGTCTATCTGGCGCAGCACGACCGATACCGCTATGACCGCTATCATGTGCTGACCAATAAAAAGCTCGCCGATACCATGGCAGACTTTATCGTCAACACACTCACCGCCGACAGTGCCGTTAATTGTCTCGCCTCGCCAGACCGACCAAATAGTAAAGCACTTAAGCCCAGTATTCGTGAGTTTCGCGGCCAGCTACAACGTGCGAGCTATCGCTATGACGATGAGCCGATTGGTGAGCATCAGGTTGGGTTAACACCGATGGTCGGGCTGGGTAAACGTAAGAACAAACTCAACCGCTATATCTGTCATTTGATTGCCAGCGCGCATCAAGAGTTGGTGATTTGTACCCCCTACTTTAATCCGCCCCGTAGCGTGGTCCGAGAAATCCGTCGCGCGCTGCGCCGAGGCGTTACCGTCAGCATTATTGTCGGTGATAAAACCGCGAACGATTTTTACTCCCCCCCAGAGGCGCCGTTTAAGACTATCTCAGCGTTGCCCTATCTTTATGAAGTGAACTTGCGTAACTTTGCGCGCCGCAATGAAGCCGCCATCGCCAAACGCCAGTTGAACATTCATATTTGGAAGCATGACGATAACAGCTTCCACCTCAAGGGTATTTGGGTCGATCGCCAGTACATGTTGCTGACGGGGAATAACCTCAATCCACGCGCATGGAAATTAGATTTGGAAAACGCCATTCTTATCCACGATAAGCATCAACGCCTCGAAGCGCAAAAACAGCAAGAAGTGGATAAGATCCTCGAGCACACGCGCTTGGTCGGTAGCTACAAACATATCGATAAGATGGAAGATTATCCGTTACCGGTAAAACGGCTTTTAAAACGGATAAAACGCGTGCGCGCCGATCACTTGCTCAATCAAATTCTATAAAAGGAGCAGGCCATGCGTATCGCCAGAATCGCTGCTATTGATGTGGACCCTCAACGTACCTTTACACCCGACTGCCCAGACGAGTTACCGGTGCCCGAGGGAAATCAATTAGGATCGGCATTGAATGCCCAAGCCGCGCTCGCAGATGTGCGTGTCCTCACCAAGGACGCCCATCCCGCTAATGCGGTTTGGGTGGTTGACGATACTGCCGATATGCTCCAACCGCTATCGTATAAAAACGCGGATCTCACCTGGGTCAAACACGCGGTTCCCGGTACCAAAGGGTTCGAAACCATTGACGACTTACCTCCTGTCACCGAGTACGACTATGTGGTCTGGAAAGGGGTCGAACCCGACTTACATCCCTATGGTGCGTGCTTTCATGATATTGAAGAGAAGCTCAGTACCGGCTTAATCGAATGGCTGCACAGCCAAGAGGTAGAAACCGTCATTGTCGGTGGTTTGGCAACCGATTATTGCGTCAAAACCACCGCCATCCAGCTGAAAAAGCGCGGTCAATTTGACGTGATTGTGAACCTCGCCGCTTGCCGAGGGATTCACCCACAAACGGTCGCCGCCGCCTGTGATGAGATGCTGGATGTGGGCATCAAGTTAGTCGATAGTCAGTTGGCGTTGCGCTGTTTGGTCCCCCGTTAATTTGTATCGCAGCGGTAGAGAGTGCTCCCACTGCGATCACCCTCGCGCCTTGGGTGAAAACACCTGCTTAAACACTCCATTAAGTTTGAATCCTTAGACAGAAATGCACTTTGAATAACAAGAGTACTAGGCTTTTAGTTTGCTATCCCCTACTGTCCCATTAACTATTTTCACAATAAAAAATAAGTTTGGAGGATAGCATGCTCAAACCTACCGCTCTGGGTCTCCTGATCGGCGCTTCATTATCTAGCACCGCTTGGGCGATGCCTGCATCGCAGCTTGATGCACTCGGAAACGGGCTCGATGTGCAATACCAAGTCATTGATAATACGCAAGATGACTGGCGCTCTTTTACGGGCAACGTCGCCTTTACCAACCAAAGTACTCAGACACTGCCTAAAACGGGCTGGGCGATTTATTTCAGCCACATTCGCATGATCAAGTCGATCGACACCGATCAACTGAAAGTCTCACACGTCAATGGGGATCTCTTCAAACTCGAACCCACGGACAGCTTTGTTCCGCTCGCCCCCGGTGATCAATTAGTGGTCGGCTTTAATGCCTCTGACTGGCAAGTCGCCAAATCCGATATTATGCCGAATTGGTATTTAGCCTCCGACAATGAAGCGGGCACGCATACCGCGTTGATTACCAGCACCAGTAACCACAAAAATGGCCAAGTGCCCACCAAACCGGATGATGAGCTCACCTTTGTCGGTGACTTTGACGCTCCCTCACAGTGGAAGCGCTACGGTGGTGCACTGACCGACCATTATGACCCATTCACGGCCGAGCAGCGCTATGTACGCAATGCCGATTTGTCGTTGGTGGATACCCAAGGACACGTGCTTCCCACACCTGCCAGTCGCATTGAGAAAAATGGCTATATCACCCTCGATAGCGAGTGGACCGTGGTCTACGACAACGGCTATCAAGCACAAGCTCAATGGCTTGCCGATCAGCTTGGCATTTCAGCCACCGACTGGGCACCTACTAATCAAAAAGTTATTCATGTGGGGTGGGGAAAAGTCACCCTTAATGGAAGCGACCAGTGGCACGAAGCTTATCGCCTAGATGTACAACCTGAGCAGCAACGTATTGACATTGACGCCCCTGATCAAGCGGGTGCCCTGTACGCTGCACAAAGCCTGCTACAGCTCAAAACCGGTGACACACTCAAGGCGGTGACGCTAACCGATGCACCGCGCTTTGCTTACCGTGGTCTGTCTGTCGATGCGGCGCGAAACTTCCGCAGCAAAGAGGCGATCTTTAAGTTACTCGACCAAATGGCCGCACTGAAACTCAACAAGCTCCATTTACGTCTCAGTGATGATGAAGCATGGCGTATTGAGATCCCAGCCCTACCAGAACTGGCAGACATCGGTAGCAAACGCTGTCATGACTTGTCAGAAACCCGCTGCGTGTTGCCCTTCTTAGGCGCAGGGCCTGACGGCACAGAAGCATCCAATGGGTATTACACTACGGAAGACTATCAAGCGATTCTGCGTAAGGCAGAAGCACTCAATATCACTGTCATTCCAGAAGTAGATATGCCAGGTCACGCGCACGCGGCCATTAAAGCGATGGAAGCGCGTTACCACAAGTACATGGCACAAGGTGATGAAGCCAAAGCGAAAGAATATTTGCTCACGGACTTTGAAGACGACACCCAATACCTTTCTGTGCAAATGTTCACCGACAATGCGATGAATGTTTGTATGGAATCCAGTTATCGCTTCGTCGATACAGTAGTTGCGGCGCTCGTCGATGCGCATCGAGACATACAGCCGCTTGATACATTCCACTTTGGCGGAGATGAAATTGCCGGTGCTTGGAAAGAGTCGCCCGTCTGCCAAGCCTTTATTGCAGACAACGATGCAGGTGTGAACAGTGTTGACGATCTGAGTCAGTACTTTGTCGAACGTATTTCGCACATTACCCAACGTCATCAGCTCGATCTCGGTGGTTGGGAAGATGGCCTCATGCACAACAACAAGGTCTATCCACGTGCACAACTTGCCAATGAGCACGTCTATGGCAATGCGTGGCAAAATATCTGGGAGTGGGGCGTTGCCGATCGCGCCTATAATCTCGCCAACAATGGCTATGGGGTTATCTATAACCAAGCCACACACCTCTATTTTGACCACCCCTATGAGCCAGACCCAAGTGAGCGCGGCTATTATTGGGCACCCCGTTTTACCGACACCCGTAAGACGTTTAGCTTTATGCCCGATGATCTCTACGCTAACGCAGATGCAAAACGCAATGGTGCACCTATCACCAAACAAGAGGTACTAGACGCTGCCACCGTGAAAACTCTGACGCGTCCAGAAAATGTGCTCGGTTTACAGGCCTCTATTTGGAGTGAAACCATTCGCTCTGATGGCCAATTTGAATCAATGACTTTCCCTCGTCTCTTTGCCATGGCAGAGCGAGCTTGGCACCGCGCCGAGTGGGAAGCAAGCACTCAAACTGGGCAAGATGCGAATCAAACCAAGCGCAACATTGATTACAACCTCTTTGCTAATCAGTTAGCGAGTTACTGGTTCCCACAACTAGAGCAACAGGATGTTAGTTTCCGCTTACCGGTTCCGGGTGGGGTGATAGAAAGTGGTACATTGAAAGCGAACTCGCCATTCCCTGGACTCACCATTGAGTACTCAACCGATAATGGTGCAAGCTGGCAAACCTATGATGCGGCAAACGCTCCTCACGTCAGCGCCCCGGTACAGCTACGTACCATTTCAGGAGAACGCGTAAGCCGAGTCAGTAAAATTCAATAATCGAGCGATTACACCGCTTAGAAAAGACAAAGCCCTGTCGACAAGACGGGGCTTGTTATTAGATCTTGGGTAGGTAGAAAATGAAATGATATCTACTTAGCAGGCAGTCTAAAGCAAAGCGCACAGGGCTGATACACCCTCAAGATACAAAAAAGCCCCGACCATCAGGTCAGGGCTTGGTGTTTTCTCATCAAAGTCTTACGCATATCTGCTTTGATGCTTAAATTTTGTCTAATTAAAGACTTACATGTAGCTGCTTTAATTAGGTTATCTTATTTGATGCGATGAGGATGTTGAATCGAGACGCGCAGTGTATGCCAATACATGAGCATCGCAGATATCAACAGCATCGAGCTATCAATAAGGTAAGCAATTAAAGCCTGGCGATGTCCTACTCTCACATGGGGAGACCCCACACTACCATCGGCGCTGCTTCGTTTCACTACTGAGTTCGGCATGGAGTCAGGTGGGTCCAAAGCGCTATGGTCGCCAAGCAAAATCTTTAATCTAGAAAGCTGTTCGTTCTCGCCACAATCAACTGGCTTTATTTTAAGTCCAACCCAAAACCTCTTGGGTGTTGTATGGTTAAGCCTCACGGGCAATTAGTACAGGTTAGCTCAACGCCTCACAGCGCTTACACACCCTGCCTATCAACGTCGTAGTCTACGACAACCCTTTAGAAGCTCGAAGCTCTAA
>NZ_MEBP01000056.1:0-36461 GCF_001722075.1 Salinivibrio sp. SS2
TATAAATGCCAAAATCCAATATATGAAGCTTAGAGCCAAAGGCTTTAGAAACAAACAACGGTTCAAGACAGCGATACTGTTCTATTTTGGGGGGCTTGATATGACTTTCCACCATGAACGATGAAGAGCCTTATTCAGCCAGTGTTTTAATCGGCCATCGTAAATTTGCCCTTCATAGCTGATAAACAGTTGCTCGAGGAAGTCTTCAGTGGATTCACTGCCACCGGAAGACTGATTTGGCGTATTTTGCGCCTCGTGCAAGCGCTGGATTGCTTGCGAGCCAACGAGCACAGCCAACTCATCATCGCCAAGTTTCAGCAAATCGCGATACGCATCACCGGTTTGCAAGGTGAGTGTTCTCAACCCCAGCGCCACCGAGAACCGGCACCCCTGCCAAGGATCGGATAACGCATACATAATGCGCGCGTTGGCAATGGTTTTTCCGCAACCTGTCGACGCCATATTAATGCCGAAAAAGCCCTGTGTTTCCGACTGAGTGGCTATGGTTTTAGTTTTCTGATAAGCGATATCTTGCCAGCGATACTTTTCTTGTTCGGCGCCTTGGCTAAAACGGCGGTGCTGAGCAATCGCCGGCAAGGTCCATTTGAGCGAAGGTAAATTCTCCGCAAAGCGTCTCGCATTAATGGCCACGCCGATGTTGTGCTCATCCAACTGTTGTTTAGGCAGCGCGCTTTTGCGTTTTCCCTGAGACTGGTCTGTGTTAGCAATAGGCGCGTAATGGCCGTCCCGCCATTTGGGCTTGGATTTTTCCAGCGGCAGCGACGAGTAATAATGATCCGCCAGCATTAACGATAAACGTGCCATATGGCTGACAAACCGCTGTGATAACCAATCAACTTGTCCATGAGCGCTCCACGGATATTGGCGGGCACGCTGGGCCAATTGACGCGCTTTTTGTTGCCAAGGCTGGCTTAAAAACGGGGTGCCATCGGGAAACCGCCAGTTATCGGCAAGCGCCTGCGTATCATATTTGGCGAGGTCAAGTGCGTTGGGCGCATTCCAGTGGCTGCCAAAGCAACGGAAAAGCCATTGATCAATTTGCGAGAGCTCAACTGGCGCGTTGTCGGCATCATAGTTCACGGGCAATCGGTGATGCGACACAATCAGCCAAGCCACGAGGGATGCGAATGGCGATAAGCCATCAAAGACCGGCTGATAGCCGTCCGTTTCAGTAAACAGTCGCGCCAGTAACTCAGTTTCATGCTCAGTAGCCGTTTCAGGCGTAAGCTCGCTAAGTTCATCAAGCCATTGTTGATCCTTTTTGCCCTTGGCGAACGCCTCGAATAAACGCAAGGATACCCATTCATGACGGTATGGTTCGCCTCGGTGTGTTGTTTGGCCGCGAAGCTTTTGCTGAAACAGCGCATTGGCTTTGCCAAAATCGTGAAACAACCCCGCCATGGCCGTTGCCAGCACGATCACCTCATTAAGCTGCCAACCCTGCTCCCATTCTTTGTGGCTAAGATCAAGCTCAGTGCGATTGACTGGCACATTGCCTTCTAAGTTAAACTTGCGGCGGTTACCCACAATCCACACGAGTTGGCTATGGGTCCTCGAACGAATCCAATGACAACTGACCGCAGTGCTGCGGCTGGCGGTTTTGCTCAGCATTTTTCGCACCGTGTTTAAGCCATCTTCGGTGATCAGTGTTTGCCAGGTGTTATCACCAATTCGGTTGGCAAAGGCATCGAGCACACGGCGGGTTTTCTTCAGTGCCTTTTTCTCGCACTGAGAAATAAAGGTCACCATCATCGTTGCTGCTCCGTTATCTCATCTTCAGAGTCATCTTGCAGCGCAATGGCTTTGATGGTGTTGAACATAAAGTCCATCGCCTTATGCTCAATAAAGGCTTGCAGGACTTGTTGACGAAACTCTTGCTCTGTGACGTTTTCTTTGGCGCATACAAACGCCCAAGGCAGCACGATGGCATCTTTGATTAGGTCAGCCGCATCAAACACCAGCGCGCCGCGACGGGTTTTGCCATGCATCACCGCAAACCCGTGCGGGATCCCAAGCACCCACAAACAACTCGCTGCCAAGCCATAGGCTAAGTAGTTGCCATGATTTAAAAAGCGGTTGGCGAGATCGTCGGCCTCATGCTGGCGTTTAAAACCGTTTTTTTGCGTGCGGTTGGCGGCGTGTTTGTAGAGCGCTTTGGTCAGCTGCGCTTCGGTAAGCAATAAATCAGCTGGCTTGCTGGCCTTGTCGGTTCTTTCCACAAAGGTGTCGAGCGCGCCAGCCAATTCGGCGACATCGAATCCTTCAAGCTTAAGTTCACGGCTCGCTTGCCAGACCTGCTTTAAGTAACTCAGACGTGCCAGCTGAAAAGCCCGCGCAGCGTCCAGTCGCTTTTGATCATCAAACCAAAAGGATAACCAACCTTGCAGGTATTCGGTGGGTCGATACTCGCTTTGCGGCGTAAACCATTCGACCTCGGTTGCCATATGCAGCGGTGTGCCTCCACCTCCGCAGAATCCAACCAGCACGCCCGCTTGCGAGAGCATACGCATCGCCGCTTGCGTAATTGACGTACCGGTGCCGAGCAGTAAGACGGTGGTATTGGCAATCGGGATATTAAAGTAGAGGTTTTCGCGTTTGGCCTCCACCAAGTACAACACACGCCCGTCTTTTTGCATCACACGGCAATGCTCGAGGTAGTACATATTGGCGCGTTTGGAATGAAGGATGGTTTTAAGATCCGAGGGCGATAGATCGTCCATGAATGTCCCTTTCGTGATTGTCCGAGTGACAAAGCAGATCACTCACAAGCGCTAGAAAGGTAACAAAAATAGCAATGCATGCCCGTGAAACAAGGCACAGTTTAGGGTTTGAAGGAAGATCGCAATCTACTGTCTGTACGATTGTTATGCGAATCAGATAACAATAATCGCCCACGATTACTAGGGGTTACTCGGTATGATAAGTGGATTTTGATCCACAAACACTTATCATATATGATAGCTATAAGTGAAAGATGCACTGGAATATTGTTTTTTATCGAGGCGTAGAAGAGAGCATTCTCAACATGTCTCCTAAGATTCAAGCGCGAATGCTCAAGCTGCTTGAATTAATAGAAAAACATGGCGCAAACTTAGGCCCTCCTCACACAGAATCATTAGGTAACGGCCTGTTTGAAATTCGCGCCAAAGCAAAAGAAGGGATCGGGCGAAGTCTATTCTGTTATTTAGACGGTCCCAACATCTATGTCCTTCATGCATTTGTGAAGAAAAGCCAAAAGACACCAAAGAAAGACTTAGCATTGGCAACAGGGCGTATGAGAGAGGTGAAAATGAATAGCTTACAGGCATTAAAAGCGAGAGCATTACAAAACCCAGACGTGAAACAAGCATACGATGAATTGACGCCTGAGTTTGAATTGATCGATATGTTACTCAGTATGCGTAAGCAGGCCGGGCTAACTCAACAGCAGGTTGCAGAACGTATGGGGACGAAAGAAGGCAATATTTCTCGACTTGAAAAAGGGAAAGGCAATCCAACCGTTAAAACCCTGTTTAACTATGCAAAAGCATGCAATTGTAAGCTTAACTTTGGCTACAAACATGCGCCAAATTAACGTGTATGGTCAATACCAGTCATGCGCTTATGTTGATATTGAACCATCCCCCTACTTCCTCTATGCCACGACCCACCAACAATGAACTGGCATCAAAAAACAACTATTTCAATGTCTAAGCTGCCTGTGCGGCAGTGAACTATTAACTCACGTTAAAAACACGTTGGCATAATTTCTAAGCTGCCTGTGCGGCAGTGAACACAGGCATCCTTGGCCTGCTCGGTCTCGACAATTTCTAAGCTGCCTGTGCGGCAGTGAACGCCAACCCTATCACATGGATAGTGCTTGCCGTTTTCTAAGCTGCCTGTGCGGCAGTGAACCGTTCCAGCCGACGTTAACGTCTTCGCCAAGTTTTCTAAGCTGCCTGTGCGGCAGTGAACTCGCGTCTGCGTGGGCTAGAGGGTCGTCACTATTTCTAAGCTGCCTGTGCGGCAGTGAACATATAGGTACGTATAGCGACTTTTCTGCAGAATTTCTAAGCTGCCTGTGCGGCAGTGAACGTGTGCGCCTTTGTGTTTTACGGCATATATTTTTTCTAAGCTGCCTGTGCGGCAGTGAACAAAACGTAAAGTTTACCTTGATTAACACATAATTTCTAAGCTGCCTGTGCGGCAGTGAACCGGTTGCTTGCATGGTTTGGCGTTTTAGCTTATTTCTAAGCTGCCTGTGCGGCAGTGAACTAGCACCTGACATGCCTAATGAACAAGAAAAATTTCTAAGCTGCCTGTGCGGCAGTGAACGACAATTACCTTCGAAACATCCGGCGGTTCGTTTTCTAAGCTGCCTGTGCGGCAGTGAACGTGAGCAAGTGGAAAGCGGCGAACGCCGTGGCTTTCTAAGCTGCCTGTGCGGCAGTGAACCTGCCAACCTTGTGGCCACGCGTGACGCTAACTTTCTAAGCTGCCTGTGCGGCAGTGAACGAGTGGTCGGTCAGCTTCAAAGACTTTCTTTTTTTCTAAGCTGCCTGTGCGGCAGTGAACTTTTGAGCGCCGGCACCGCAGTATTAAAGTGATTTCTAAGCTGCCTGTGCGGCAGTGAACTTGTCACTAGGGATTCGAAGATACCCATCCAATTTCTAAGCTGCCTGTGCGGCAGTGAACGCGAAAGTGCGCGCACCGCTTTGGCGTGACCTTTTCTAAGCTGCCTGTGCGGCAGTGAACTTGCGCTTGCGTGACGTCGGCGTGCAAGTGGCTTTCTAAGCTGCCTGTGCGGCAGTGAACGTTGCTCGCACTTAATCAGATAAGCGTCGGGATTTCTAAGCTGCCTGTGCGGCAGTGAACAATAGTTGGCGAGCCTTGGAGTGTTCTCTATCTTTCTAAGCTGCCTGTGCGGCAGTGAACCAGCAATGACCGGCAGAAGCGTTCTTCTTGTCTTTCTAAGCTGCCTGTGCGGCAGTGAACAGTACCCGCAAGGGCGTGTACCTTTTCGGTACTTTCTAAGCTGCCTGTGCGGCAGTGAACAAACACTGATCGACATGGCGGAGATTGCACTGTTTCTAAGCTGCCTGTGCGGCAGTGAACGAACGGTTGATGTTTCTCATATTCGTTGCCGAGTTTCTAAGCTGCCTGTGCGGCAGTGAACAATAGAATAACCTAACAATCGTTCGATACAACAGGCTGTTAGGATAAAAATCGTCTTTTACCCTTGTTAAAAAGGGCCTTTCGTAACTAACTGTTTTTATGGTGTATTTTTAAATGTCCCAAAAATAAGGGTGAAAACATTGATTGGTCAGAAAGAACACGCTGATCGGTTTTTCCTGCGCTACCCGTATTATTTGCCACCAGCATAGGGAGACAGATATGGCTTTGAACGAGCAACCGGGAGAGATTGACCGAATTATAGAAATGGCATGGGAAGACAGGACCCCTTTTGAAGCTATTGAAACACTGTATGGCCTGCGACAAGATGATGTTATCGCGCTGATGCGCCGTGAGTTGAAGCCGCGCAGCTTTAAGGTATGGCGTGAACGCACAAACGGCCGTAAAACCAAGCACAAAGCGCTGCGTTCAGCGTCTGTGGGCCGTAGTCATTGTAAAAGCCAATATAAAGTAAAATCGTCTAACGGTAAGGCCAATCGCAGATAAAAATGATGTCACAGCGAAGCGGCTGAGTGGTTAATTGATCGTCTCTGTCACGTTATGGAAACGTGACAGTCAAATTGTCACTTTCTACTGGCGGTTAGTCTGTGCTTCAACCTCAAAGCCAATCTAACTCACAGCGTTATTTTTCAAATAGTTATGCGTTAAAAACAACACTAATCCAACTACTTATCCACAGTTTCTGTTGATAGTAAATCGACATCGGATAACTTATTTAAACTTTAAATATCAGCAAGTTAATTGCATAAAATACAATTTTATAGAAATTTCTTGACGACAGCGTGGCTAAAGATTCCAGAACTAAGCTTAACCGACCCAACGGTGTGCTACTTCCATCAATAACTTATCTTTGTTGGGGTGTGCCAACAATGTGACACCGTAAGGAGCTTCTTGGTAGTTAAATAATGGCAAGGTTAACTGCGGTAGCCCACAAACATCGGCCAGCGCCATGAGGCGTCTTTGTGCCAAATTAAAGATGTCGCTTTGCTCTTGGCCTGCGTCTCTTGGCAAGATCTCGCCCGGCGTAGACGGTAGAATCAGCACTTTATCACTTGGCCACATCGCACACACGGTATCTCTGAGTTGCTTGCGCGTTTTTTTCGCTTGGAAATGGTCTTTGTAATTAATCGCTTGAAGGCGGGCTAAGTAGCTTTGTGTGGAAGACGGCAAGTCTAGCTTTTGCTTTTCCAGCCATTCTTGATAGACCAGTAAAAACTCATGGCTGGCAATGGCAACTTGGGCGTTCTCAATGCGTGTTAAAACGAGTTTGTTCATCGCCAACGTGGTTTCATGCGGTAAAGGTAACGCCTCTAATTTTTTGTAGAAACAATCCATGGCTTCGTCACTGTAATAGAGTGCGAAGATGGGTTCCGCCAACACGACACCGACAATGTTTTTGATCGCCGTTGAAGGTTTCGCCACCAGCTCTTGGAACTGGCTAATGGGCGCTAATGCCTGACTACAGACGCCCGGATTATCAAATGTTTCTGCCGCAGGTAGCAAACCACTCGCGTCGATGAGCCCTGGCGTAGGCCGATAGCCAAATAAGCCACAATGTGCCGCCGGGATGCGTACACCGCCAAAAGCATCATTACCAATGCCTAAGTGAGCCAGTTTTTTTGCGACTGCGACGGCAATCCCTGCATTACTGCCGCCGACGCGATACTTGCGGTACTTTGGATTGCGAAGCTCAGCATAGAAAGGATTGAGGCCGGTAATACTAAAGGCGAGCGGATCCACTTGCAGTTGGCCAATTAAATTGGCGCCTTGAGTCATCATGGTGTGCAGCACCGCCGCATCTTTGGCCGATTCAGTGCGCCCTTCCGACCATGCAGGAATACCGATCCCCGACACCAAACCTTCTACCGCTACAGAGTGAGAAACAGCAATGTGATAACGCCTGAATACCCCACCGCCGCTATCCTGACGAGGTGGATCATACCGATGCGCAAACATGGCTTGGTCTAACATTGGCGTTCCTTATCACAAAATCAATCGAGCCTTATTGATCAGTGTAATACAGGCGCGACAAATCAGACGCCTGAGTTGGACGGTAAACCATGTCGATGCAAATGAAAGTGTTACTGGTTTTTTAAAAGTTTGCCGCTGTCAGCCCTGGTGCTCGTTGACACGATTGTTCAAAGGCACTGAGTTGAGGGGCAAGATCCTCACTGACAAAGGTATCGTCAAATATTTTCACTTTGCGGGCGAGCTGCCAACTATCAATCGACGCGCCTTGTCCGTAGGGAATTGCATACACATGAAAGTGTTGACGCTGAGTAATGTAGTCAAGATTTGGCGGTACGCGTAAAGGTTGATAGGTGGTATTAAGGTAGACGTAAAACTCCCCTTGGCAATTGGCCACCACATACGAGCCTTGCTCACTGCGTAACGCTAGATAAGGTTGTGGTACTTTATCAAACTGATTCACATGCCATTGATTCGCTATTGCAGTTAGCTGGATCATCGGAGCGGTCGGCATGGACGCACGCGAATCGCTTACCTGGGGTGTCGGCGTCGGTGCAGGTGCCGTTGTTTGATTGTTTTCCAACGGTTCAACAATTCTGACACGTTGCGCCACCTCTGGCGCCGATTGGCCTAACAAGGTTCTCATCATGCTTTGCCAGTGGCTAGTCGGCAACATCAGCACCGCAATAACGCTCCAAGAAGCCAATACCCAACGCCATGCTAAGCCGGGCTTTGCGGCTTTAAGCGTCACTGGCGTTGCTTTGTGTTTGAGCTCGGTTTCCAGTTGTTCAACCTGAGATAGTGCCTGTTTTAATTCTCGATTGAGCTGTTTACTCTCTTTCTTGTCACTGTCATGTTGCTTTGATAACCGCTGATGCTGCTCTTCTAAGACATGATGTTGCTTTTCCAGCTTCTGATAGTGCTCCCGCCATTGGCGATTATCAAACTCCAGCTTGGCAATTTTCGCGGTTAGATGCGCAGGGATTTGGTTGTTCGCTTGGCGGGCTCGTAAAGTTCGATTCTCTTGCTGCAATGCGGCGAGTTCTTTTTGTAACCGCGCCACTTGGCTACGCAATGCTGCCGTGCCACCAGCAGACTGTTGACTGTCGAGCGGGCTGTGATCGCCCTTGCCATTTTTAACCGCTTGATACGCTTCACTGACAAGCTGCATCAACCCTGTGCTTCCACCTTTATCTGGATGCACACGAATAGAAAGTTGACGATAGCGTTGTTTAATTTGCTCGGCGCTTTCACTGGCGCCAACGCCTAAAAGTTCGTTCCAAGTGGTCATATCAGGGCCCATCATTACGGCTTCGTCTTGCAAACTTAATCACAAGGTGTTGATCCGTGTTATCGGCAAAGGATCACATTTATTGAGTATTTATGGGTCGAGATTTCAGTATAGCCAGCACCCTATTGTTCGGAGATAAAAGTTTAAAGAGTGCAAATTTTGCGCGCTTCTTTAATTGATAAGAGTCTTTATTGATTTTTGCATTGCATTCATATTTCTGTGATCTATCATACTTACCGCAATATGACGTTCCGATGAAGACAGCAGGAGAGAGGTGGCATTCGCCATCCGCCGAAGAAGTAAATCTTTCAGGCACTTAAATGTATGGACTGCTGTTGGAGGAGCCTCTGGAGAGACCCGTTAAGTCGGGCGCCGAAGGAGCAAGCTTGTTTTCAAGTGAAACTCTCAGGCAAAAGGACAGAGGAGATACCCACCCCAATATGTAGCACTTTTGTTAATATTAGTGTGGCTTATCTCCTCCTTTGATGTTTAAAGGGGGATAAATGCAATTTCTAACTCAATTACCAGATATACCATCACTTCTCGCCACCATTGACGACTGGATATGGGGCCCACCGCTCTTACTACTCCTCACGGGAACCGGTCTGTTCTTTACCGTACGGTTAGGGTTTATCCAGCTACGCCGTTTACCTTTTGCACTAAAACAAATTTTTAAGCCGGCGGATGCCTCAACCCAAGGCGATGTTTCTGGCTTTGCGGCTTTATGTACAGCATTGTCCGCGACTATCGGAACAGGAAATATTATTGGTGTCGCAACCGCTATCGCGCTGGGCGGTCCCGGCGCCCTATTCTGGATGTGGCTAGCCGCGTTTTTAGGCATGGCAACCAAATACGCAGAATGCTTGCTAGCGGTGAAATATCGCGAAACCGATCACAAGGGCAATATGCTGGGCGGGCCCATGATGTACCTTTCTAAAGGGGCTGGGCAACCGCTGTTAGCGAAGCTGTTCGCGCTGTTTGGATTAGGCGTCGCCTGCTTTGGTATTGGCACCTTCCCGCAAGTTAACGCCATCAGCAGTGCCGCTACTCACCTGTTCAATATTCCCACCGTGGCGGTCGCAGGGATCTTAACCGTACTGGTGGCTCTGGTAACCATTGGCGGGGTGAAGTCGATTTCAGCCGTAGCGGCCAAAATCGTTCCCGTGATGGCGGTATTCTATGTGGTCGCGTGTTTATGGGTGCTCGGAGCGAACATTGAACAACTCCCACACGCCGTCGCGCTGGTCTTTGAGTCCGCGTTTACGGGAATGGCAGCAACCGGTGGTTTTGCCGGTGCGGGAATGATGCTTGCGATTCAAGCCGGTATTGCACGCGGCGTATTTTCTAATGAGTCGGGACTGGGCAGCGCCCCTATCGCCGCGGCTGCAGCCAAAACCGATTCTTGCGTTGAGCAAGGCCTTGTTTCCATGACCGGTACTTTTATCGATACACTGGTGATTTGTACCATGACGGGCCTGACCTTAATTCTGACCCAGTCATGGTCAGGGGAGCTGGCAGGAGCCGCGATGACCTCCCATGCCTTTGCAGTCGGTATGGAGAGCAGCATTGGGCCGATGCTGGTGAATATTGGCCTGTTATTTTTTGCCTTCACCACCATTCTAGGCTGGCATTACTATGGTGAGCGTTGTGTCGCTTATTTGTTCGGTAAACGCGCTATCTATCTATATAAGCTCATTTTTATTGGATTGATTGCATCAGGATCTTTTATCCATCTGAACACCATTTGGATCCTTGCTGATATCGTTAATGGCTTAATGGCGATCCCGAACCTGATTGGCTTGTTGCTACTTCGCCATGTGGTGATCAACGAAACGCGCACCTACTTTAATCAAGAGGCGGCGAGCCCAGCTCGTGCCGAGCATACCACTTGCAGCCAAGTGCATTAAGTTGCGGCTAAGTGTATGAGTGGCTCGTTACCACCTCGGTCAGCCCGCTGATACAGCAAACGTAAAAAAGCCGGTGAGTACACCTCACCGGCTTTTACGTATTACTCAACAGGCTGTCATTGCTTACGCAAACTTCACCGCGTCGGTTTCTTCTATGCCTAAACGCCCTAAAATGGCGCGTGGATTAACGAAATCGTTGATTCGGGTGTGGTGTTCCACTTTATCCCCTACCGCGACGAACTCATAATCCAGTGATTGAGTCGCCTGTTTGTCCCATACCCCGTCACCAAAATAAATTCGGCGATCAAACTGCACGCCATAATCTTGCTTGGCACGGAACGCCGCGAGTGCCATCACTTCACTGCGGCTCATCGCATCCGAGCATGACGAGAACACGATACCATCGACATTAAAACCGGCCGCCTTTAACTTCATCCGCGCGGTTTCTTCCCAGCCACCCGTCGCAATGGCAAGGGCGACAGAAGGTACTTGACGCATCTCATTGATAAACTCGACCGCGCCCGGAATGGGAGTCATACCGTTTTCCGCAATGGCGTGCGCGAGCTTTTGCATAAACACACGTTTCACTTCTCGGAAAATGGTGATTTTCTCTTTTTTCAGGTCGTTTTTATCGATGAGTTCTTCGATGATACCTGCGTCGGTGATATTGGTGTATCCACCCCAATCATCAGGCACTGTCAGTCCCGTCACAGCAAAAATGGCTTCACTAAAACACTCGTGGTCCATTTGGCAGCTGTCTACCAGCGTACCATCCACGTCTAACATAAATAGATTTTTCACGCGCTATTCCTCAAATCCCGTTGCGTCCACACAAGCACACGGCTTGTTGATTTGATTGTGGCGCTTCCCCAATGCAAGCTGTCTGTCCGACACAACGGCCATTATAACATTATTTTTACATTTTGGACGACAGCCGAGCGCAATCATACGCCCCTGCTTGATAACTGCCAATGCTCACTCGAAAAGTTGTTACATCAACGAAATTTTTGAACAAGTTTAACGAATCCTTGACGTGGTGTTTTTACGCCCAAACTCTACACTAACCAAGGTCGCAATATGCAGCCCGTTAATTTTAAGGAGAACGTAATGAAAGCGCTTGTCATCAAATCAAGTATTCTTGGCCCCCATTCTAGCTCGAACGCCGTGATCGATGGCGTGGTGAACAACCTATCACCTGATTCTTTGGTTGAGCGTGACTTGGCAGCCAATCCATTGCCGATCCTTGACGGCGAGCTTGCCGGTGGCCTTCGTGGCGGCAGTGATCTGAATGAGCGTCAACAGCAAACGCTGGCGCTTTCTGACCAGTTAATCAACGAGATCCAACAAAGCGATACGCTAATCATCGCCGCCCCGATGTATAACTTCACGGTGCCCGTGCAGCTGAAAGCGTGGATTGATCTTATTGCCCGTGCTGGCGTGACATTTCGCTATACCGAAAATGGTCCTGAAGGCTTAGTGACAGGTAAGCGCGCTATCGTTGTCACCACACGAGGTGGGATGCACAAAGGCGGTAACACCGATCACGTGACAGGTTATATGCAAACCGTACTTGGTTTTATCGGTATTACAGACGTTGAATTTGTCTACGCGGAAGGCCTCGCCATGGGTGAAGACTTGGCCAGCAAAGCCATTGACGATGCAAAACAGCAGCTCAAAAAACTGGCTTCTTAATCGCAAAAGACCCATTGTTTGGTGCAAACGCCTGCCAATGTGCAGGCGTTTAGGTTAGCAAGCGCGCGAGGATTGGTGATCCGCGACGCCAATGTTACCATGTGCGGTCTAATGCAGGTGGTTGAGCCTGCTTTCTTTTCTTTGATCAGATTGGATGCGATTGTGACCGACACCGCCCAGCCAACGTTTTTTATCTACGACTTTGAGACCTTTGGCACCCACCCGGGTAAAGACCGCCCTTGTCAGTTTGCCGGCGTGCGCACTGATAGCGACTTCAACATTATCGGCGAGCCCTTAGTGCTGTTTTGTCAGCCACCGAATGATTATTTGCCCGCACCAGAGGCCTGCTTAATCACCGGGATCACACCACAGTTAGCGGTGAAAAAAGGCTTACCTGAGCCCGAATTTATCGCCCGTATTCATGAGGCACTCTCTCAGCCAAATACCTGTGTCTTCGGATATAACAATGTACGCTTTGATGATGAGGTGACCCGCTACACGTTGTACCGTAACTTTTATGACCCATACGGTTGGAGTTGGCAAAACGGAAATTCACGGTGGGATTTACTCGATGTGATGCGCGCTTGCTATGCGTTGCGCCCCGAGGGTATTGAGTGGCCGCATGATGAAAATGGCAAGCCAAGCTTTAAGCTGGAAAAACTCTCGGTTGCCAACGGCATTGAGCACAGTAATGCGCATGATGCTATGGCGGATGTATACGCCACCATTGAGCTGGCCAAAAAAGTAAAAGCTGCGCAACCGCGTTTATTCAATTATTTGCTGACCCATCGCCATAAAAACAAAATCAAAACCCTGATTGATGTGGTGAATATGACCCCACTGGTTCATGTCTCGGGTATGTTTGGCACCGAGCGAAGCAACACCAGTTGGATCGTGCCGGTTGCTTGGCATCCTGAAAATCCCAATGCGGTGATCACCATTGATTTGGCGCGAGACCCAGCACCGCTTTTTGAGCTTGATGTCGATGCGCTGCGCGAGCGTTTGTATACGCCTCATCATGCACTCGCGGAGGATGAATTACCGGCACCACTGAAACTCGTGCACATCAACAAATGCCCGGTCTTAGCTGATGCCAAAACCCTACGTCCGGAAGATGCTGCGCGCTTAGGGGTGGATCGCGAAGCCTGCTTGCGTCATCTAAAAGCGCTCAAAGGCGCACCAGAGCTGAGAGAAAAGCTGGTTGCCGTCTTTGCCGAATCAAAACCCTTTGACGATCAGGACGTCGATAGTGCCCTATATGCAGGCTTTTTCTCGAAAAGTGATCAAAGTGCGATGGAAATTATTCGAGCGCGCGATCCTGAAAACCTTGCCGCGCTCGATTTGAGCGTTGACGACTGGCGCATAAAGCCGCTGCTGTTCCGCTATCGCGCGCGTAATTATCCGTGGACACTGACTGACGCTGAGCAGCAAAAGTGGTTTATGCACCGTCGCGACTATTTCGAGACCCACTTGCCTGCATACATGGAAAACTTACAGCAATTGGTCGATGCTCACCAAGACGATGAACACCAGCTGAAGATCCTCAAAGCGGTATACCACTATGTGGAATCCTTGGTCAGTTAATTTTGCTTCTCTTGCCGTGGTATCATCTGAGCCATTGGCAAGGGAAAGCCTACTATCTTTCTGATAGATAATCGCTTTTCAAAATTTCCTCACACGCTGTCCAACTTCGTCTACCAAAAAAAACGTCCATATTCTAGTTGCAGAACCGTGATTTGAGTCCACACTTTTAAAAAGAGTATCGTGTGGAGTGGGCTCAATTATGACAACCAAAGTGAATACGCGCTGTTATCGATTTGCGGATGTTGATTTCGAACCAGAAAGCAGAACCTTATATTGGACCGACCAAACCATCACGGTACTGTCCTACGAAGAGTCACGCATGCTAGAAATGCTTTGCTACTACGCGGGAGAAGTGCTATCCAGCCGCACGCTATTTAAGCAAGTTGCATTACCGGATAGCTCGTTTGCGCAGCACCAAAGTGTGGTGACGTCTTTAATGGCAAAGTCCTATCGTAACGGCAAAAAGTGCTTGCCCTTTGAAGTGGTAGGCGAGTTTGGCTACCGCGTTGCCTTGCCCCAACAAACCCTGTCGCATCGACCCGCACCGAGAAAGCAACCACAAGCCGATGAGCCACCATCGCTCGCGAAGCCAGATGATTTACAAGCGGCAGACTTTAGTATCACCAAACCACTGATTGTGTTACTTAGCGCTGCAACCGTGATTATTGGAATAACAGCATTACTCACATAAGCCGATCAGTCGATGTAAATAACATGCTTGGGTAAACCCGAACAGCCCAGAGCCAGTTTGTTGTATGGAGGGGCCTATGCTCACGAAATCAGTATCATTGGTTGTTGTCACGCTAGTCGCCATGTTGATCAGTCTCTCAGCATTGGCTCAACAGGAAGCGAACCGCACGATAACCTTGCACATGGGAGAAATTCCGGGACTGATTAATTTTGATGGCTCCGGCGCCTTTGTCGATTTTGCTCGTTATCTCGACGCCCAAGATCCGAGTACAGACATCACGATCAGCATTTATCCAATTTTTCGCGCGATCAACAATATCTCTCGAGGCCAAGCCGATATCGCGCTCCCTGCTATTCGTCCATTAAAAGAAGATATCAGTGATCTACCCTTTGCCTTTAGCACCGTCTCTTTTGGCGTTGTTCCGCACGTGCTCTATACCCATAAATCTAAGCCACTGAATGCAACGCTGCTAAAAGCCAATCCAGATGGTTACATTATTGAATCCATTCCTCATGACTTTGATTTTGAAGTGGTCCGCTCTCACAGCATACGCCAGTCACTTAAACGGCTGCATAATGGCAGGATAGATGCCTTTATTTGGGCGCAAACCGAAGCCGACCAAGTGTTGAGAGAGCTTGGCTATACCGATATTAAGCGCAAGTTATTCGCGGATATGGAAGATGTCTTTATGATCCCGAAAGGTGAAGCGGGAGAAGAGATCGATGCCTACCTAACCCAATTGCTCACACCTCTCATCGAAAGCGGTGAGCTAGAGCAGCAACACAGGAAAATTCATGCTCCCTATGATGATTGGCAACCTTAATATGTCGATCCAAGCAGGACGAGTCGGCGCTCTGCTCAGCGCGTTAGTGCTTTTCTTGATAGGGCCGTCACCGATACAGGCGCAGCCATCGAACAGTGACGCCCCCACACACACATTGGTGATCCACATGGGGGAGCTCCCGGGACTGATAAACCTTGACGGGTCAGGGCCATTCGTGGATTTTGTACGCTTTCTTGATGACCAAGATCCGAACACACAAATCGAGATCACCGTATTTCCCATTCATCGCGCGATTAATGGCATCGTACGAGGTAGTGCCGATTTAATGCTGCCCGCCGTGCGCCCAACGAAAACAGTCACTGATTTGCCCTTTGCATTTAGCAGTGAGTCGTTTGGCGATGTCACCCATGTTTTATATACCCATAAAAATAATCCCCTCCCCGTTGATGTCCTATGGGCTAATCCGAAACCTTATACGATTGAGGCAGTGCCCTACTACATGCCGTTTAAAGTCGAACGTTCGCACGGCATAGAACAATCCTTGCGCCGTCTCGCCGCTGGCCGCATTGATGGGTTTGTTTGGGCACAAGAAGAAGCCGATATGATGCTCAAGCAGTTAGGGCTAACCAATATTCGCCGCGCACATTTTGCTGATTTTCAAGATGTATTTGTGATCCCCAAAGGAGAGAAAGGTCAGGCCATTGATGCCTACCTTACCGCGTTGATCACTCGCCTGCGTGACAGTGGCGCATTAGCGCGTGAGTATTATAAAGTTCATCGCCCCTACGTGGACTGGCAACCGGAATAGCAAGCTTCACGACTGTATTTAAAAGCAATCATAGTGACTGTATTTACAGGCTTAAAAATGTTGACGTCACTCTAAGTTTGAGCAACAAGATTATGTTTGCATTGTATGCGTGATATTACTCACACATTTATCAAGATCGCTTCTCTACACTGATAGGCCGTTAACCATTTAGAAGTGATGCTATGCGAACCGCACTCATTGACGCACTGACACAATTGCCAGACTCACTACAGAGCACCGTCTCCGAATGGCTTCACGCATCGGCGTTTGATGCGACCTTTACGCCCGCGCAAGTGGCAGATATGGAAGCCGCGAGTGGCCTGTCTGGCACGGCATTGCGCCTTGCTTTACTCCCGCTGGCCGCAGCCTATGCTGTGACACCCATTTCTCGTTTCAATGTTGGGGCGATTGTCAGAGGAGAAGATGGCACGTTATACCTAGGTGCAAATATCGAACTGACTGGCGTTCAACTCGGACAAACCGTGCATGCAGAGCAATCTGCGATCAGCCACGCATGGACCAAAGGGGCGACGCGCTTAACCGACATCACCATTAATTACAGTCCTTGCGGCCATTGTCGCCAGTTTATGAATGAGTTAAATGGTGCTGAGGACTTAGTGATTCAACTGCCTAAATCGGACGCTAAATCACTGCACACTTATCTTCCCGAAGCATTTGGCCCTGCCGACCTAGGTATTGAAGCGCGACTGCTTGCCGACCAAACGCAAGGCTTAACGGCGGACGATATTGACGATCCTCTGCTTAAACAAGCCGTTGAAGCGGCGAACATTAGCCATGCACCTTATTCGGGCAACTACAGCGGTGTCGCGATTGAAACAAGCGATGGCCGTGTATTTAAAGGAATGTATGCCGAGAATGCGGCCTTTAATCCGAGTTTGCCTCCGCTTCAAGTTGCTTTAATTGCCGCCAATATGGCGGACTACTCGTGGGATAAGATTGCCTCTGTGGCATTAGCCGAAGTGGTGAACAGTACCGTGAGCCATCTGGCCGATACCCAAGCGAGCTTGGATGCCATTAATCCCGACATTCCCTTGTTATATGCAGGGTTAAGAGCTTAATACAAAACATCAGGCCGCATTGATTTCTAGTCGCTCTGCGGCCTGTTTTACGCTACTATCCGAGCATCTTTTTTCGGATAACCACAGCGATGAAACAAATTCATAATCCCATCCAAGGTGCTGCCTGGATGTTGATCGCCGGCCTCTGTTTTGCGCTGGTTAATAGCCTGTCACAATACGTCAGTTTTAAACTCGGCTTGCCGTCAACCACCGTTGCCTTTATTCAATATGCGATCGCACTGGTTGCCATGATCCCGTGGCTGAAACAGCTGGGTGTACGCCACGCATTAAAAACAGAACATTTAGGAAAACACTGTCTGCGCGTGTTTATCTCGGTGATTGGCATTCAACTGTGGCTGTGGGCCCTCGCCTACCCCGTACCGATCTGGCAAGGTATTGCTCTACTGATGACTTCTCCCTTGTTTGCCACCATCGGTTCTGGGTTATTTTTACGAGAACGTGTCGGTATCGCTCGCAGCTTAGCAACCCTCGCGGGTTTCTGTGGTGCGATGATTATCTTGGAGCCTTGGTCAGAAGGATTTACGTGGGCCACCTTATTGCCTGTCGGCGCTGCATTTTTTTGGGCCACCTATTCGCTGATGGTCAAACGTTTATCCGCCTATGATCCGCCAACAACTATGGTGGTCTACCTGTTGCTATTGATCACGCCTTTTAATTTGGTGCTTGCCGTACCGGATTGGACGCTACCAGCGAGTGCGACAGCATGGTGGATGCTGATCGGTGCTGGCCTGCTCACCGCCTTAGCCCAATGGGCCATCGCCAAGGCCTATGCCGTTGCAGATGCTTCATTTGTTCAGCCGTTTGATCACGCCAAATTGCCGTTAAATGTGTTGTTTGGCTGGTTAGTCTTTAGCTGGGTTCCACCCGGTCGATTATGGTTAGGGGCCGGCATTATTATCGCCGCCGTGTTCTTTATCACGCACTGGGAATCCCGTCAGTATCACGCCACCAAAGCCAAACCAGCGTAACGTACTCGATAAAAAAGGGCCTGATGGCCCTTTTTTATCATTATTCAGCGGCTTGAATCAGCCAGACTTGCTCCCCTCGCTCACCACAGGGTTCGGTACAGGTATCGAGCAAGGTCACTTTCATACCTTGATAGGTCTGTCTAACCAGCTGTTCATCCATAGAGAATGGCGGATGATCATCACTTTGTGGATAAAACAGAGTGACAAGCAACATGCGACCACCTGGGGCCAGTAAGGAAGTGACGCGATCAACATACTGCTGACGCATCGATGGAGGCATTGCCACTAACGCCGCCCGATCATAAATTAACGGTGCCGGCTGCAAACGCGCAGTAAAGAAATCACCACTGATCAACTCTAATTCGTCAAAGCAATAATGCGTGTGTCCAGAAGGTGCCGTATACACTTGCGGTGTGTAAAGGTTTTCAGAGAAAAAAGCGCGTACCGCGATATCACTAAGCTCTACCCCAACCACACGCTCATGACGCTCGGCTAGCCAATTCAAATCGATAGACTTACCACACAACGGAACCAGCACTTCCTCGTCCAAACGCGGGTTTAGTGCAGACCAATACGCCATCAACATGGGGTGTACGCTATCGCGATGAAAGCCAATTTGATTTTCGGCCCAACGTTGATGCCAAAACTCTTGCTCCATGCTCTCTCCGACTCAATTTAAAAGTCCTTGATTATATCTGAATTCCCTGACGATGCAGAGAGGCGGCCGGTCCCTCGTCTCTACAAACAGTGTCGTTTTGTTCACGAACGCTCCTTGTTCGGCTATCGCCTTTCCGATCACAACACGATAGAGATAACGATCCTGATCACAAATTAATCATCAGGCAACTTGCCAACGGTCAGATTTAATAATACTGTTCTTTTATACAGTATTGATCATATATACAGGTATCCGCATGTACACGACATCATCTCTTACCAATATTAAGCCCGTACATCACGCAACCAATACCGCGCCGTTAACGCACACCGCCACGTATGCGATGCAAGATGCACGACAAACTCATTGGCAAGCGATGATGCGAGCATTAGCGCTCAAGTCACGACAGCCCAAATGGGTCACTGTCATCAATCCACCGCGTACATTTACGGCCAAATATCTTCAGCAATGGGGAATTCATCCTAATCAAGTGAGAGTGATTCGCAGCCGTAACGGTTACGATGACTGCGCACTCGTGGAAGGTGCTGTGAAAGCCAATACCTCTTGCGCTGTGTTGGCCTTTTCACCGCAAGCCGAGAAAATCACTCACTATGAAACAGGGACACAGTGGGTGGCGTTTGTAAATCCAGCCGTGTTGCACTGCCATTGAAGCAATTCGTCGAGACGTTAAACAGAAGGAAAAGTGAGGCGTACCCACTCACGATTTTCGTTGCTGTACTCCAACAGTGCACCCGTTTGGTCGCTAATTGCCTCCATTTGACGGTAGTCCAGTGCATACGGCATCAAAATGGTTAGCTCGCGAATACTTTGTTGCTGAGCCAATTTGGCAAGGCGCACTAAGTTAACCGTATCTGTATTGCGAAATGAGAGTACCTGCGCCGCTTGCTGATGCAGACGATCTTGAGCGGTCAATGCCTGTTGGGCGTGATGCTCAAGCACCGTATTAAATGCAGGCAACAAACTGCGAAATATGTCGACAAACGTCCAGTTAGGCTGTTGTTCTTCGCATAGAAAATGGGTGTAGTCGAAGACGACTTCAGTCGGTGTTTTCAGCTGGGTAGACAGCGCTTCCATGGCTTTTACCTCCAGACAGAGAAAGAAAACTGACGTCTCTCTACTATATGCAGTTTTAAACAGATGTCTGGAAGATCATACAGTATTTTGCGTCTGATCATGCTTTAATCACGCGAATGCGTAATAATGACAAGATTTTTTAACAATAAAAGAACAACCCAATGAAAAATCACTGCATTATTCACGTTATTGCCACATGAAAATAAGAAAAGCGTATAAGGAAGGTCGGTAGGGTGAGTAACCCGCTTAAACGCTAATGGTATCGACGCCATCAGCAGCTTAAGCGGGCCAGCAAATGCGATTAACAGGCTTTGTAAATAACCTTGTTAGATGCCACTTGCACACGCTCCACTACACCCTCTTCGGTGAGTTTTTTCAGCGCGCCTGTCGCCCAAGAGGCGGCTTTGCTATCTTCTTGACCGGCAGCCAAACCGATGCCTTTAGGATTAATCCCTTCTGGGTTGGCTTGTACAATATCAAGCACCTGTTGTTGCTTTGGCGTGAGTGACACTGAGACGCTTGCAGCAGCTGGCGCGGCGGCAGGTGCAGGCTTTGCTGCGGCAACTGGCTGAGTTTTAACTGGACGCTGACGTGCTGGCGACGTTGCCTTTACACGCTTGTTCAGTTTGAATTGTACCTTACGCTTGTGAGAGATTTTCATTCAATCATCCTACTCCGATGCACTACGTTCAGAGCCTCTGAATGCAGCGGGTGAAAAACAAAGCGCGTTTTATACCAAATTTTGACGCTCTTTTGTAGGTAAGTGTGCCCGAGTACGCGTAAAGATCGTGATATTCCGCGACAAATGTTTACCAATCCAGTGTTTTTTAGGCAAACTAATCAGACACTTTCCTCGTATACTGGTTAAAAGAAGAGACGTTTTCGACTCGAGACAGAGTGTCGCCCGTTGGCACATCCACCCGCAAAGTGGAGCGCCGACATCGCTGATTTTTTACCCATAGGTTGCACGTAGGATCATGGACGCGCTAAAAACGGTTAAAATCTATCCTCCGCAATTTGAAGCCGCTCGATGGAGTATGCTCGCAGCCATGGCGGTTGCATTCGGATTAGTTTGTTTTTTTCTGATCCAACCCACCTTGTCATTCGGCCAAGGCGTACTGGGATTGATCGCCATTATCGCCATTTTTTTCACCATCAATAAGTTGCTACAGCGCGTACAACTCTCCTTTTCCCTCTCTTTTATGCACCTACAGCATCATAGTTTTCGCGGGGGATGGGCATTAAAGTGGAAAAATATCGCAGCTATCGGTATTCCACAGGTTTATCGGCAAGAGGGGATCAGTGAGCCTCTCCCTTGGGTGGGAATTAAAATCAAGCACTATGACGCTCTCCTCGAAGGGATCAGCCTGCGCATGGTCACGCATATTATTATGACTCAGCGCGCCCTGTTAATTACCGCCTATCGCCGTGCCCCCAGTAAGCCCAGTAAACCACTTGAAGATATGATGTTTGACGATACGCCATATCGCGGTGAAAACGGTGTTCTATACAAAGGGCTGATGGCGATGCTCGCCAATCGCATGCGTTATACTCGCGAGCTTCTTGGCTATGACATTTTTGTCAGTGAAGATTTATTGGATAGGCCGTTGGAGGATTTTGTAGGCGTGACGCGACGCTATCTCGCCGCCGCCCAAGAGTGACAGCGACGAGCGCAGCTACCTATCGAACGGCGCTAAAACGCGCCGGTCAGGAAGGGGTTGGTTTGTCGCTCATGCCCTAACGTGGACGTCGGACCATGACCCGGAATGAAAGTCACATCGTCCCCTACCGGCAATAAGGTGTTTTTGATGGCATTGATCAAGGTTGCGTGATCTCCTTTCGGAAAATCAGTGCGCCCAATCCCGCCATTGAATAGCACATCGCCAACCCATGCTGTACGGCCTTGCTCGTCCACAAAAACAATATGGCCTGGCGTGTGGCCCGGAGTAAATAATACCGATAATTGTCCTTCTCCAACCGTCACCGTATCGCCTTGTTCCAGCCATTGGTCCGGCTCAAACGGCTCGGCGTGCGCAAAGCCAAACATCTGCGCCTGTGCAGGCAAGGCTTGCAACCAGAATGCATCTTCTTTATGCGGCCCAATCACTGGAATATCTAACGCTTTGGCAAGCTCAACCGTTCCGCCCACATGATCAAGGTGGCCATGAGTGAGCAAAATTTTCGTTACTGTAACATCAAGTGCATGAATCATTTGGCGCACTTTCGCAATATCACCGCCCGGATCGACAACGGCAGCTTGCTTGGTTTTATCACACCAAATGATGGAGCAATTTTGTTGAAATGCCGTAACTGGCACAATCTCGTAATGCAACGCCATGAGAGATCCCTTTTATTCGCGAGGCCGTGTCACACACAACCGTCTCTGTCTAAGCTAATGAATATGGGCCTCACTATGCCACGCTGTCATGAGTTTGCAACTGTGCTGCCAAGCCGTTGTCACCTTTCCTACCTAGCATTGATGCCTATACGGTTATGGTGACCCCCACCAACCATAGATAGCGGCTATTTTGTGATCTTTACCGCGTTATGTGTGATGAGTTCGCACTAAAGACTGTGAGGATGTAAGCAAATGTCGTTTTTAACGTCTAACCAAACAGTGCATGAGCACGGTTCTGGACGCAAGGTTGACTATGTTTGATGTTGATAAGGTATTAGCTTCGAATTACCCCAAACTGGAGCAACGCGCATGGCTTAAACGCCCCATGATTAAAACGTTGCGACGGCTGTTACACGAGCAGGAGTTTCACGATTTCGCCCACCGTTACCCTCACCTACAAGGGTTTGAGTTTGTCGAGCAGGTACTGGATTACTTTAATTTCAGCTACCGCGTCAGTGATCGTGAAAAAGAGCGCATTCCTGAATCGGGGCGCGTGGTCATTATCGCCAACCATCCGATAGGCTCGTTAGACGGCTTGGCATTGCTAAAAATGGTGCGTTCGGTACGTCCTGATGTAAAAGTGATCGCGAACGAGCTTCTTATGCAAATTACTCCTTTGCATTCGTGTCTGCTCCCTGTCAACAACATGGGCGGTCGCACCCCAAAAGAAAACCTCCAAAACATCAATCAATGGCTCGATAACGACGGCGCGCTAATTATTTTCCCGGCCGGTGAAGTGTCGCGCGTCGCCCCTTCTGGCATTAAAGATGGACCATGGCAACAAGGCTTTTTACGGATGGCGACCAAAGCTAAGGCCCCAATCCTTCCTATTCATGTTGACGGACGAAACTCTGCCACCTTTTATGGCGCGTCCATGGTGTACAAACCCTTGTCGACCTTACTCTTGGTAGAGGAAATGTTCCGCCAAGAGAATAAAACCATCGTCTTTACCATTGGTGAAATGATCCCACACCATAGCTACAGTCCCAGTGCCAATCTCCCGGTGAGAACACGGGTAAAGCTATTTCACAAACACCTCTACCGATTGGGAAAAGGTAAGCCCGGTTTATTCCCCACCGAAGCTGCAATTGCCGCTCCTGAACCGCGGTTAGATCTCAAGCGTGCGCTAGAAACCAGTGAAAAGCTTGGAGAAACCCCCGATGGTAAGTTGATCTTTCTCATCGACTATCAAGCCGACTCACCCATCATGCGAGAAATTGGGCGTTTACGCGAAGTCGCCTTTCGCGCTGTCGGAGAAGGGACGGGAGCTCGACGCGATCTCGATAAATTCGATCAGCATTATTGGCACCTTGTGCTCTGGGATCCGGTCGAGCTGGATATTGTCGGTGCGTATCGGCTGTGTGATACCCAAAAAACCGTGGCAGCTCAAGGAATAGAGGGGATCTACGGCGCCAGCTTGTTTGACTTTGAGCAAGGTATGCAACCTTTTCTTGCTCAGGGATTGGAACTGGGCCGCAGTTTTGTGCAGCCCAAGTATTGGGGCAAGCGCAGTCTCGACTATCTATGGCTTGGTATTGGTGCCCTGTTGGCCCAGCGTCCTCAGTATCGATATTTATTTGGCCCAGTGACTATCAGCAACGCCATGCCACAAGCGGCCAAAGAGTTGCTGATCTTTTTCTACCGTACCTATTTTGCCGGAGACAGTGATTACGCACGCTCTAAACGCCCCTACCGTTTGGCGGCCGCGAAAGAGAGTGAATTACTTGCCCATTTTAGTGGCGATGATTATCAGCGGGATCTCAAACAGCTCAAAATGCTGTTGGATCACCTTGGCGTCGGGATCCCGACTTTGTACAAGCAGTACAGTGAGTTATGCGAGCCTGGCGGCGTACAGTTTTTAGATTTCGGCGTCGATCCTGACTTTGCCGACTGTATTGATGGTTTGGTCCTCGTTGATTTAAACAAGCTTAAAGCTAAACGCTATCAGCGCTATATCGCCCCTCATTTGGCCCATCAAACCGAATAGATCTCAGCGTTATGCAGCGGCGCGACACTCTCGTGCCGCTGACCCTCGTCGTCTATGCAGAGACCGCCCGCTTCTGGATGCTTATTAGGACTACTGAGTATGTTCGTTTTGTTGTAGCGGTCGCTGCTGGGTCAAATAACTCGGCTCCCGCGTCGTGACATCTCGATTAGGTTTGGTGTCATAGGCGTAAACATCATCTCGAAATGCAACGCGCCCGTCTTCCGTCACCCACGCCGTTTGATATATGGTTTGTACGGCGAGTGGACGACGCAAACTGATCCACTTGGTTTGCGTCGCATCCAGATAGGTTTGATAGTCGGTTAAACGTTGTCCTGACAAATCGAGCAGCACATTGGCCAGTTCCTCGGCATATTCCACCCGAATGCAGCCGGAGCTAAACGCGCGGCGTGATTTGCTAAACAAGCTGCGTGCCGGCGTATCGTGCAGATAAATCGCATTACGATTAGGGGTGTTAAATTTAAATCGTCCCAAGGCATTTAGCTTGCCCGGCGCTTGCTGCAAGCGATAAGGAAACCCATCAACCCGCACTTGCTGCCAGTCAATCGTGGTTGGATCGATGCTTTGATCGCTGTGCCAATCAGGCAGAATTCGATAATGGTTTTGGCTCAGGTAAGACTCATCGCGCGCTAACTTTGGCAAAATATCCCGTCGCACAATACTTTGCGGCACATTCCAGCTGGGGTTAAGCACCACCGAATCAAGCCGAGACGAAAACAATGGTGTACGGCGCGATGTGCGTCCAACCACGACCTTACTTTCAAACACACTTTGATCATCAAACCATAAGGTCATCCGGTAATCGGGAATATTGACCACAATACGATTCGGCTGATTATCCGGCCATAGGCGAAGCCGCTCAGCATTGAGCGCGAGCAATCGAATGCGGTCTTGCGCATCACGATTTAGCCATCGTGCCGTCGATGGACCAATGATGCCATCCACCGTCAGTCCATGTTGCCCTTGGAATTCGCGCACGGCCTCCAACAAGTCACCGCCATAACGAACGCTGTGCCCATCAATCGCTTGTAGCCGTTGATCTTCCCCCCAAAACCCTTGTCGCCGCAGATTTTCTACCAAATTCAACGCAAAGGTTGTCGCTACCGCCTCATTGGGTCTGACTAATCCGTTTAATGCCACCGTTGGCCACAGTTGGTTCGCATCTTGTTGTAGCCGGATAATTTCGGTCACTAACGCGCGATATTGCTGATTAGCAGGGCGACGATGGTATAAAAAGGCGTAAAGCGTATGGTCTAACCCAGCCTGAAATACCTGTTCCCGCATGGGCAAAGCAGGCGCCGGAAGTGGCGCGCGATGTTGAGCGCCAAAAAACCATTGTTTTCCTTTCTGGGGAATAGCGGCCTGATAGCTGAGCAATGCATAGAGGGTATCGGTCGCAAACACATCGTATGCCAAATCTTGGCCTTGCTCGCGAAGCTGGCGTAATTGCCATGCTCGCCATTCAAACTCGGGGCTGATCCCAGCGAGCGAAATCACGTTCACCTGTGTTTCAAGTTCATAGCGCGCATCGTCTCTCTCCCACAGCAAAACGAATCCGTGTTCCAGATAGTCGCGGGTGAGTAGATCAGGATAGGCGAGCACAGTGGCATCCGGCGCGGCCGCTTGCAGCCAATCTCGGGCATGCTGATAGGCGCGTTTATGATGCTCATCGGCTGACAAAGACTGTCCGGCTGATTCGGTCAAAAACCGCACACTGCTACTGCTGTTAGGCGATGCCGCATGGACAGGTGACCAGATTAAGCTGAATACAATCAGAAGGTTAGCCAAATAGGCGTCCGGCCTTATTTTCATACACACCTCCTACTCCATGCTTTAATTATGGCAAAATTTCGCCTGACAGAAGCAAAATGATAGTCTGATTTTGATCGCTTTGCGGCAGGAATATGGCACAAAAAACGGCAGCAAAACGATGCTGCCGATATTTGATTTTACCCGAGAAAGATTACACCAGTGTTATCCAGTGGTTATCCCAACGCACCGGTGTCATATGATAATCCGGCGTGTGTGCGGTATTCAGCGTGACCATTTTTCCTCCTCCAGAGCTGAGGTTGATCACATCGCCATCGCGACTCGCTCCGGACGCATCGACCAACGGGTGAAGACCGATCATCTCGCCACTGTCGAGTGACCAGATCCCATAACAATTTCCTCGCGGAGAGGTCGCCACAATCCAACCATTTAGGGTCGCAATACTGGCAACGTAATTGTTAAATCGCGCCCACTGCTCTGGTTCTGCAGTGAGCTGTCGCATGGGCTCACCCCGGCGATGGATCGCTACCAACGGAGCATTATCATCACCGTGATACTGTTGGCCGGTGGCCACATAACCATCATGAGACACCATAAGGTGCCGAATGCTGAGCTTTTTATTGGCCAACTCGGCACGCTCAACGACGTCACCACTAGCAATGTCGAGGTAGACTAACGCAGGCTGCATCTCGTTGATGTTCAATACGGTGCGGCCATCCGTGTGCATGCCGCCAACCCCTACCACCAGCGTTTGCGCATCGTACAAAGCGATTTCATGGGGCCCAATACCAAAACCACTGATCTCACGCACCTTGCTCACTTGACCGTCGGATGACAAGCGATACACACCAATCACGCCCTCGCTGGTTTGGCGTTTTCCTTCTGTGGTATACAACCATTGGCCATCGTCCGAGATAGCACCGTGTCCATAGAAATAACGATCCGGCTCGGCATCAACTTGTGACAAGGTCACTCCACGTTGATAATCAAAAACCTGCATGAAATCACCGGGACGACGCGCAAACGCCACGGCCAAACTGCCTATGTGACGACGCTGGGCTGCGACACCATGACCACGATCTGGTAACGGCAGACGAAACAGCGGCTGGCCGGTATCATCAGCGCCCACCACCGCGTAAGAGCCATCCGTGCTCAAGGCACAGCCCAGCAAGGTGCAGGCCTTTTGCGATTCTTTTTCGCTACAGCCTGCCACTAAGCTCACGACGGAAGGAAGCGCCGCGCCCATTAAGGCCGCTTTAAGCAAACGGCGACGTTTAAGACTAGTCTCCATCGGTGGCATTAAACCCTACAACGATACCCAAATCTTGCGCGACCTGCCCATTTAGCACTAACTTGAGGTATTCCAAGTTATTGTATACCGTGAGCATATCGCGATACCCGTCAACGCTATTAAGGCGCTCAAACAGCGGCACACCGTCCGTCGGCACACTGTCATAGGCAAGCTGCCAATGCTCGCTAACACGATCTGCAACCTTTTCAAAACCACGCTCGCGCAGTGCCTGCTCAATGCCACCATCAGCATGATACATCGCCTGCATCGCTTGAATACTCTCGCCTAATAGCGCTAACGAATGGCGAGAACGCCATGCTTCGCCTTGGTACGGGTTGGGAAAACCCGGCTTACCCAATGGGTTTGAAAGCTTCTTCATTACGTAATCTAACTGGTGGTTCAATGCACCAAGTTTTTCCGCCATCGCCATCGATGGGGGCAGGCCTTGCCACGGATTTTGCTGCCAAGCCTCATTCAGGGCACTGGCAGTTTGCGATAATCGGCCACTCACCGCTTTCGCAAGCTGACATTGTTTGGCATCACGCATATCCGCTTGGGCGTCATAAAGCAGCCATTCCATGGCACCAACACCTTGGACCGCGACGCTTTGCTCGGCCAAATCATTCGCTTGCCATGTTTTATCCGTAGCAAGCAACGCATTGATTTTGCGTCCGGTGGTGTTTTTCTTATCCGGATAGAATTGGATGCGCCAACTTTGTGCGAGCGCTTGCTCCGATCCCTTTTCTACCCCTTGTAGCGGCATCCACGCCGCCATAGTGGTTTGCCATGCCGCACGAGCCTCTGCCAAAGTTGCGCGATCATCACATACCGCCGCTGTGGTTGAGGCAAGTTGCGCTGCCGTTTGTTTGAAATGCTCACTGCGTTGTTTTTGCAGCTGCCACAAGCCATGATTAGGCCCTGTCTCAGTTTGGGATAAACACCCCGTTAGCCATAGCGTGGCGCTCACAGAGAGCACCGCCACAGCATTGAGTCGAAAACGCATGCGATATGACTCCAATAATCGTGTTAGTTAATACCGTTATAATGAGCGTAAGAAAGCAACCAAGGCATCACGCTCTGTTTTAGACATGCCTAGTACCGCCTGTTTGGCTGTCGCGGCTTCACCATCATGCCATAAAATCGCTTCCATCAGGGTACGCGCGCGTCCATCGTGAAGGTATGTTGCTTCTGGGCTAACTTCTTTGGTGTAGCCAATGCCCCAAAGCGGGGCAGTACGCCACTCTCGGCCGTTGGCAATAAACTCGCCGCGGTGGTCGGCAAGCCCCTCTCCCATGTCATGCAACAGCAAATCCGTATACGGATGAATGGTCTGCTCGCTCAATGCCGGTAAGTCAGGCCGCTTTTGGGTGGTAAAAGTCGGGACATGGCATGCATGGCAGCCCGCTTCAACGAACAGCGCCTGTCCTTGTTTTACACTAGGATCTTCCATATTACGGCGCGCTGGCACAGCAAGATGGCGGGCATAAAAGGTAACAAACGAGAGAATATTGTCACTTACCTCCGGCGTTCCTCCATTTGGCATATCTTCACAAACGGATTGCGACGGCATGCAATTGTGATGCGGGAACATGGAGGTCGTGAGGCCGACATCACCGTTAAAGGCCGCTGCATTTTGTTGCTTAACAGTTGGCAAACCGGCTTTCCAGCCAAAGCGACCCAGTGCGGTACGCCCTTGTTCGACGTCCCAGACTTGGTTTGCTCGTCCTGAAACCCCATCGCCATTATCATCACTGGGGTCGGCCAGCGCGTAGATATCCTCTGCGGCAATCGACTCAAGCAGTCCCAGTCCAATCATGGGCGGCGCAATGCGTGCAGACATCTGCACATTCTCAGCCATAGGCCCGTAGTTTAAATCGGTGATCGCAATGTTAGGCTTGCGCAGTGTCACCGATTCTCCGTCTTCGAATGTGACCGTTACTGGCTGGTAGGAGAGTGTCACTTTTCCTTCTGGTTTGGCGCCCGGCAGCGCGAAGTCTTGTAACTGGCCACCGTAATTTGGCTCGGGAATATTGCCGTACTGGATCAGCTTTTGTTTTTCCGCGTCACTCAACGCCGGTACGCTTAGCCGCACTAACATCGAAACCGCGTTAATATCCCCCGCTTGGGGCGGATGACCACGACCATCTTTAATGTGACAGTTTTGGCAACCATTGGTATTGAATAAAGGTCCCAGTCCATCTCGCGCATCCGTAGATGCTGGCGAACTTACCCAAGGGTTACGAAAAAAACTGTTGCCGACGCTAAAATCGATGCGCTCACTCATCGGAAGGTTAGCGGCTGGCTGTGAAAAGGCATTCTGTCCTTCTTTGACAACAGTGGTACTGCCACCCGAAGTACGTTCAAATGCAAGGCTGGAAGGAAGGTACAACGCACTTATACACGCTGCACTAAGGTAAGCAATGACATAGGGCTTCATAGTGTATCCTGACAAAGCAAAAAGCCCCGCTGAACGGGGCTTGTCTTTCGCGGCTAAATTAGAATTGGTGATCCGCGGTATCTGGGTTGAGGTTATCAATACCAATCAGTTTGGCGGCACGTTCAATGTGCTTGGTTTGATCAACCAGCGCAAAAATTGATTGATTAACTAACGCATTGCCCTCTGTGTTGCCCGCGGCAATCAACTGGTCAAAATGCACGTTGTTTTGCTCAGCCGACACAACCAAGGTTTTGACTTGTTGGTGGGCTTTGTCAAAACTCGCTTTGATCTCTTTTGCCGCTTGTGGGTCTTTTTCAGCAACTAGATCCAAAATCGAAGGGCCAGTCAGTTCACTACCATCCACACGCTGATAGGAGCCCGTCAGAACATTGTAAATCCCTTGCTCGTTGTAAAAGTGCGAGTTGTGTGTGTTGTCTGAGAAGCAATCATGCTCATCTTCAGTTGAGTTCGCTTCCAGTGCCACTTTCATGCGCTCACCGGCAAGCTCACCCAAAGACAGTGATCCCATACCAAACAGCATTTTACGCAAGCCATTTTCACTCGAGTCCGCCAGTAAGGTCGCACGATAGTTGTCTTTGTTTCCTTCCGCCCATTGGTCGCGCATCCACGCTAAATCATCGACCAACAGATCGGCCGCCGCTTTCAGATAGTCACGACGACGGTCGCAGTTTCCGTGCGTACACGCTTCACCGTAGGCAAAGTCGGTGTAAGGACGCTCACCGGCGCCTGCTTGGGTGCCATGTAAATCTTGTCCCCACAGCAAAAACTCAATCGCGTGATATCCAGACGCCACATTGGCTTCTGACCCACCCACTTCATTCAAACTTGCCAGCAAGTCAGGTGTGATCTCAGCAACGTCGAGCTTAGTGGCACCAATTTGAATGGACTGGTTAGCAATAATATTGGCCGTTGCGCCCGCATTACCTAATTCCGCTTGATATCCATCAGCAACATAATCAATCAGGCCTTCATCGAGTGGCCAAGCATTCAGTTGCCCTTCCCAATCGTCGACAATAGCGTTACCAAAACGGAAAACTTCCGATTGTTGGTAAGGTACACGCGCATCGAGCCATGCTTTTTTTGCTGCTTGAAGAGTTTGTTCAGAAGGTTTAGCAACAAACGCATCGATGGCCTGCTCTAACGCGATAGCTGTTGTGTGTGAATCAGCAAATACCGCATGAGCAACGTCAGCGTAATGCTCAACAACATCCTGCTGGGTCGCTGCCTGTGCACCTAAAGGTGCCGCAAAAAGGGAAAGCGCGATAAGATTACGCTTAAAAGGGGTCAGTTCCATAATACCTTTATCCTTCGCTAGTGAGATTCAAATGGTTATGAGAACCATTCTCTTTTATTGGCAAGCGATTTTAAGCAATGTGTAACTGAATGCAACAATCAATTTGCGTTATTTCTCTTTATGTGATCGACCCATTATGCTTAGTGTTGAATACAACGAGTTGCAACGCTGATCGGACCTGTTTGGCAGGAAAGTTTGTGACAAAGTAGTGCTTTTTGCACTGTGTCACTGAAAGAGCTAAAAATAACAATAAATTAGATTTAATTTGAACTCTAACGATTATAATATACTGAAAGACGGCGAGTTATTTCGCAGAGAAAAAAACCGTAAATCATCGTTTTTTCTCTAAATATCTTTGCACTACATCTGCTTGTATTGTAAGTTTCGCTCGCTGTTTTACTGGTGGAGGTTAATGAATGGAAAAACACGAAGAAGTCCTGGTCGCGCTGCGGCAAATCATCCGAGCGATTGACCTGCACTCACGCAAACTCAACAAAGTCTCTGGCATTACGGGTCCACAGCTGGTTTTAATGCGTGCTATCAAAGAATTAGGTCAAGTGACCATTCGAAAACTGTCCACGCACACCAACATGAGCCAAGCCACTGCAACCACGATCCTTGATCGCTTAGAAAAGCGCGGATTGATTGTGCGGGTGCGCAGTGAGCTGGATAAGCGTAAAGTCCACGCGCATTTAACCGAGCAAGGTGAAGCGGCACTCGAGCAAGCGCCGAAACCTTTGCAAGAAAGCTTTATTTCTCGCTTCCAAAACTTGGAAGAGTGGGAACAGTCATTATTGCTCTCGTCAGTCCAGCGTGTGTCATCGATGATGAATGCTGACGATATTGACGCTGCCCCACTTCTTGAGGTGTCTGCGCTCACATCACACAACGCGCAACTTCAAGCTAAAAAATAGTCGCGACCCGGCAGGTAACAGGACGTCTCCACCGGGCAACCTGCCAGTTATGGCGTCACGAAAGCAAAGGATCATCGCTCTCGTCGCCATTCATACTTCCCCACACTATCGCTGATTTCACCTATTACGGTGATAAAAAAGACGGCACCATGGCCGCCCTATTTTGCTAATCTATTCGGCTACTCGCCGCTGTGCCTAAGGCACATTATGCCCTTTTGAGGCGACCCAAATACGGTACCATTGTTCACGACTTAAGGTTAATGAGCGCGCATTAATCGCTGATTTCACGCGTTCAATATTCCCTGAGCCAATAATGGGGAGTGGTGCTGACGGCAAACGCATCACCCACGCGTAAATCACTTGGTCGATGGTTGCACCCAACTCATCCGCAATCACTTGTAAGGTTTCTCTTACCCGCGTCGCCTGCGCACTATCACCGTTAAACAGCTCACCGCCGGCAAGGCACGACCACGCCATCGGCTTAATCCGCAAACGTTGCAACTGATCGAGCGTACCATCATGAATCACATCAAAACGCAGCGGGTTGATTTCGACTTGGTTGGTCACTAACGACTCATCGAGTCGCGATTGCAGCAAGTCAAACTGCGATGGGGAAAAGTTCGACACCCCTAAGTGCTTCACTTTGCCGTGATGACGCAGTGTGGTGAAAGCTTCTGCCACTTCATCTGCGTCCATCAACGCATCCGGACGATGCAGCAAGAGTACATCTAGACGCTCAACGCCTAAACGCGACAATGAGTTATCAACGGACTGAATAATATGACGATAGCTGGTGTCATAGTGGTTAATTTTGCGGGTTGGCGCCGCTTCACTGACCAATTTAATGTCACACTTCGAGACCACTTGAATTTTCTGACGGACACTCGGATCGAGCTTGAGAGCCTGACCAAATAAGGACTCACAGCGATAATCGCCGTAAATGTCCGCGTGATCCACCGTAGTAATGCCAAGGTCGATATGCGCTTTAAGAAAGCTAAGGCGTTGTTGTGGCGTCATTTGCCAGTCATCAAGGCGCCAATAGCCCTGAACTAAAGGCGAAAAATATGGACCGACGGGCGAAATAGAAGTTGCAGTTAACTCAGACAAAACACGTCCTTAATGTCGAGGAGTGAGAATTTCATGCTAATCCGAACCGGATAAATCTACAATCTTTTCTCGTCTTATTTCCCGACGCAGTCACCTTGGTAGTTGGCAGTGTTCACTCCTCCCCCAAACAATGAGCAAATTATCATCAACACTTGGCAAACGGAAACAAGGTGGGTATCTTATTTCGCGCAAAGAACGCAAAAAGGAAGCGAAAATGCTTATTCGACGCATGGAGTTGCGTGATTGTGACGCGGTCAACACCATTTACAACTATTACATTTCGCAAACCGCGATTACCTTTGATCTGGTGCCTTGGCAAACGATCGAGCGTGAACGTTGGTTTGCTCAGTTTGACACGTCATCTCGCTATCAGGCATGGGTCGCGGAGCAAAACAACGAACTTGTCGGTTTTGCATACAACACCGCCTTTAATCCCAAACAAGCCTATCTTATTTCCTCAGAAATCACGATTTATGTCGCTCACGATGCAGGTGGCCAAGGCATTGGTTCGCAACTGATGCAAACGCTACTCAATGGCATGCGTCAACAAGGCCTGCGCCGCGCTTACTCTCTGATCACTTTGCCTAACCCCGCCTCATTGGCACTACATCGCCGCTATGGCTTTCAACAAGTCGGTCAGCTCAGTGATGTGGGTGAAAAGTTTGGAAAACTGCACAGTGTCGCCATGCTGGAATGTGATCTCACCCGTTAAGTGATTTTCTTCATCGAATAAGCCTCTCCCACCTTGTCGCAGCAAGGTGTCTTTTTACGCCGGGATAACGACGTCTCAGGTGTAACGCGCTCAACGTTTAGCAAACACCATTGATCACTTCACGGCGGAGCCGGCCCACTAATCACGCCCTATGAACAAAAAGTGACAGAATACGTCACTTTTTGTCTACCTATTTTATGAAATGCACGCCTAGTTAGACACGCCATTAAAATTACGCGAGTACAGCATTTATTTCTGTGCACAGTGACACTCTAGTATCTATGTTTTTCTTAGAGCGGTATGTGGAGTGACAAGATGAAAGTCAGTAAGAAAATAACCCTCGCCATTGTGGCAGCCTCATTAAGTTGTGTCATTATTGTTGCTGCCATTCTTGCGACAAGAACGATGTCACTGTCTTCTCAATCACTCACTGCAAAAGTAAGTGACCAACTCACTGCCATTACCCAAGCAAAGAAATCGGAGATAAATAACTATTTCCAACTGATTGGAAATCAAATAAAAACTCTGGCTAATTCCACGATGACCGAAGATGCATTGGCGCAGTTTTCTTATGCATTTCAAAGCATTAATGATGAAATCTCTACATCGCCTCAAAAAGAAGCCGCACTAAAGCGATATTATACAGAACAGTTTTCTAATCAATATCAAAACATTAATGATGAGAGAACCAGTGCATTAGATAAATACAATCAATTAACTGAAACCGCAAAACGTCTTCAGCAAAGTTATATTAGTGAAAACACGCACCCACTGGGGAGTAAAGATGCATTAGCAAACGCAAATGATGGGTCAGTCTACAGCGAAATTCATGCCGTATTTCATCCTAACTTTCAACACTATTTAAAAACCTTTGGTTATTACGATATATTCCTGATTGATAATCAAGGCAATATTGTTTACAGCGTGTATAAAGAGCTTGATTACGCCACCAATTTACTCAATGGTCCTTACGCATCAAGTGGCATCGCACAAGCGTATAAACAAGTGCGCCAAGCGCCAAAAGGCGAGCTGGGGTTTGTCGACTTTGCCGCCTACTACCCGTCTTACGACAGCCCTGCCTCATTTATCGCCAGCCCTGTATATAAAAATGATAAACAAATCGGTGCCTTAATTTTCCAGATGCCGATTGAGCGTATCAGCCAAATTATCAGTAATAATGACAAATGGGCCGAATCAGGCATGGGGAAAACAGGCGAGCTATTTCTCGTGGGTCCTGACAAGCGTCTGCGTTCTGAGCCACGTCTGCTAAACGATGATAAAGACGCCTATCTTAGCCGGCTACAAGCGATGGGCATAAATGAAGCAACAATCCACAAAATTGACTACCAGAATAGTGCGGCTGGTCAGCAACCCATCGACAGTGAAGCCGCATCCAAAGCATTAACGGGTCAGCAAGGGCTCATGACCCAGATGGGCTATCGCGGCAATGAGGTTATTGCCATCTATTCACCGCTCGAGGTGTATGGCATCACTTGGGCCGTCGTGAGCCAGCAAGATACGTCCGAAGCCTTAAGTGCTACCGCGCAGATTAGCGATGATATCCTCTATTCGACATTATTGACCGCACTGGGCTTGGCCGTGGTTGCATCGATCGCCGCGTTCTATCTCGGCCGTAGTATCGGCGCCCCCATTCTTGCCCTTGCCGATAAAATTCAACACATTGCAGCCAATAAGGATTTAACCATTCAGCTTGAGCTCAAAGGTAAAAACGAGCTTTCACAGCTTAGCGATAGCCTCAATGGTATGTTTGCTAGCTTCAGAGACGTTATCCAGCAGACCCATAATGCGTCTTCATTACTGCTGCAATCCTCAAAAGATATCAGCACCGATATTGTCGATATGCGTGGTCAAATTGATGAGCAGGCGCGCAACTCAAGCCAAGTCGCGACAGCTGCTACACAAATGGCGGCCTCGATTAGCGAAGTCTCTGAACATGCCAGTAATGCCTCTGAAGCCTCAGATAACATCACTCTATCTGCGCAAGAAGGAAGCCAGATTGGAGACAATCTCGTCGCAAGGATGCAGCAACTTCAAAACGATATGTCTAATGCCACGCAGTCTATGGAGCAGCTGTCGCAAGAAAGTGAGTCCATTGGCTCGGTGCTTGATGTCATCCAAGAGATTGCAGAGCAAACCAACTTGCTGGCACTGAATGCGGCGATTGAAGCCGCGCGAGCCGGCGAGCAAGGACGCGGATTTGCGGTAGTCGCGGATGAAGTGCGCTCACTGGCAACACGCACGCAAGACTCGACGGAAGAAATCCGTAAAAAAGTCGAAGCACTTCAACTCGAAACACGCAAAGTGATGTCGGGCATCGAACAGGCGAACGCTGCTGTGCTTGAAAGTGTTGAGAACTGTACAGAAAACAATAGTAAGCTCAGTCAAATCACTGAGATGATTGAACGTATCAACGAAATGAACATGCAGATCGCCACCGCCGCCAATCAACAGACTCAAGTGACCGATGAAATCAGTCAAAACGTTAATACCATGGCGCAATCCGCCGATCGCGTTTCAGAGCGTACCCGCAATACCGAACAGACGGTGACGCAGTTAAGTGAGCAAGCGACTACCTTGGAAAACACCATCAGCCACTTTAAAACCTAACCTCAACGCCACATCGAGTAGGGTGAGGCGTTGCCGCCTCATCCCTCTCACAGAACCGTACATACGGACCTCGTATACGGCTCATGCACACTTCCATTCAGCATAAATGCTAAACACATGCCCTGTCCTTACCACAACATTACAT
>NZ_MEBP01000057.1:0-2403 GCF_001722075.1 Salinivibrio sp. SS2
TTGTTTTTTTTCTGCTCCTGTTGCCAGTCATTTTGTGGCGTTTAAATACACTTGCTCACTGACCTATTGTTCTTCGAACTTGGGCTCGTTGTAGCCCTCGCCTTGGTGGCTCTCACTGCGCCAAACCGTCTTGGTTTTGTGTGCCGGTAAGGTATAAGGCGGCACATTGGTCGCATGATACGTGCGGCCGGTGATAATCGGTTGGTCCGGGTCACCGTGTAAGAAGGACACAATCACTTCATGCCCAATACGGGGAATCGCCATCATGCCGTATTGGCTGCCTGCCCAGCCTTGAGCAACACGTATCCAGCAGCTGCTTTTGTCATCGCCGTTGGAATAACGGTCCCACGGGAAGTGGACTTTCACCCGTCCGTGTTCATCACAGAAGATTTCTTCGCCATCCGGTCCCACCACGGTGCCTATCATGGGGCCATCCACTTGAGGTTTGGGTGTGGGGGTCGCACGCCACGGGGTATTAGCAGGGATAAGCATAAACTGGTTGTTGTAGGTGGTGGCGCCTTGGCCACCCTCTTCTTCCAGAGCTTGTGGTTGGCTGCCTTGGTGGTGCACCCGCACCACTTGCCACGCTTGGTTCACGCTCTCATCCAGATGGTCGCTGATGGTAAAGCGATAGCCGGCCCGTAATGCGGGCTCATTGCTTTGGCCGTTGGCGCGTTCAGCCTCACGGCGTAAGAACTCTAAGCGGGTTTGGTTAAACGCCTGTCCGGTGGCATCGTCTTTAAAACGGCCCGGGAAGTCAAAGTGCTCGTAGCTGTCGGTACGCTGGTAATCAATGCCATCGGCTTGCGCCGCTTGTTGGAAGCTGTAGCTTGGCTTTTTAAAGCTGTAGTCCTTTAACGCCGTGTGACTAGGGCGTGCCGCGGTGTGGCGTGTCAGCCCATAGATATACGGCGTATCCGTACGACCGCCGCTGACAGCATTATAGGGCACAGGACTGTCAAGCTGGGGCAAGCTGTCGGGCGCATCGGTCACTATCAGGGTATGGGTGTTGGCATCGTGCTCATGGTGATACACCAAGCCTTCTTCTGCCGCTAAGCGGTGGAAGAACGCCAAGTCACTTTCACGGTACTGCACACAGTATTCGCGCTCGGCATAGTCACGGGTTAGCGAGAAGCTAACCTCCGTCACCCCCATTTCCGTGAGCAGGGTTTCTAGAATAGTCGGCACGGTTTGGTGCTGGAAGGTACGACTGTTTTGGCGAAGCGACAGACGATACAGGGCGGGCACCAAGGTTAAGCGGTAGCGGGTAAAGTGATGACCAATGTCACCTTGGCTAAAGGCACTGGCGATACCCTGCACCCGTTTGACCAGCTCGCCATTGCGCCACAGTGTCAGCTGCACCGGCTTGTCGACCACTTGCTCTGGCGTGATGTCGGTATGGCGGCTCGCTAAGGCCACCTCATACTGGAACCCATACACCGGGTTGCCATTCAGGCCAGCTTGGTGAGAGAGGCACTCGTCCCCTTGGTAGTCCACCACCACGAACGGTTGCGGGTCCAGCCCCGCCACGGTTAACGCTATTTGCAATGTCGCCATCTGTGTATCCTTCGCCCTGCTTGTTTACCCTGATACGTTCAGCCAGACCCTGCCGTCTGGCTCAACGCACCACAGCCCGCCCGTAAAGGCAGGCTGTTTGTGTCTTCATGTCGCCATGAAAGATTAGGCTTCGATAGGCTTGCGCCAGTCGTCTGAGCCTGAAGTGCCTGCGTTGACGTGGTCCCACGTGATTTTGCGGTAAGACATCGACACGGTCAGGTTCTGCGTAAAGTCTGACTTCGCCGGGTCTTGGCAATGAGGCATCTCGCAGTGAATGTCCACAATCGAGGCGCTTTCCAGCTTGGTGGTAAAGAAGTTTTCTTGTTTACCTTCAATCGATGTGCGGTACCACTTCAGCTCAACCGTTGACATCTTCTCGCCTGACGCCAGTGCGTTATAAAGCAACGGCACCGCTTTGTTGAGCGCAACGGTGAATTTAAATGGCTTGTGCACACGTTGGCCTGATGGCTGACCTGACTGAGGGTCAGTCGGTACCGTCACATTGTGGTCAAACTGTTGTACCAGCATCTCGTCTTCGTGGCCCTCTACATAGGCATCACCGATAGAATCCGCGGTGCAGGCACCGGCTGTAATCAAACCCTGAGTTTCACCTTCAATCGAGATATAACATGGCGTTGGCATAATCGCTCCTTTCTTATTAATGGAAGAGGCTGTCCAGTATACACATCTGAATCTGCCGCACGAATAGAGAGGTGTAGATATCGGTAGACGCAGGCTCATTCAAAAAAAACAACAAAGATAAAACGTAGCATCAGATATATTATCAAAGAGAACACAAACAAACTACGGACACAAAGAACAAGACAAGAAGCACACTACACTAGA